>JADGRF010000098.1 GCA_017881055.1 Sandaracinaceae bacterium | reverse complement strand
TCCCGGCACTGCAGACGTCGACGAGTCCACCGTGCCGATCAAGTCGTTGATGAAGTTCGCTTCGTTCAGGCTGCCGTAAACGTAGTTTCCCCTGAGGTCTTTGCGATTGAAGTTCGACCAGATGACGCCGTAGACGCCGAATCCGCCGAGCGAAACATTTTCATCGCGCGCCGCCGCGTTGTCGCCCATTGATGTCTGGCCGGAATCGAATCCTGTCATCTGCGAGGGAAGCCCGAACGCGTCCAGCGGAATGACGAACGTCGAGCCATTCAGGTGCCAGGGTCCGCCGTTGCCCGACTCGTCGATCACGACGTTGGAACGCTGGTGATCGAACATGTCGTGCAGCCACGTGGTGATGAAGGCCACGCGGCGACGAAACGGATCCGTCGAGTACACCACGCCGTCGTTTGCCGACTGGCATCCGAAGAAATGGTTGGATCCGATGACCGCGGTGCCAGGGCCTTGACCAGGCGGGCACCGCGCTACGTGCTGCGGCGAAACTACGTGTAGCAGATGGGGGGGGGCGTAGGTCAAGACCCTATATAGGCTACCCATGTAGCCCAATTGGCCATGCAGCTGTCGCGCTCGCTGTCGCTACGCTGAAGACGAGACCGAGAGCGCTACCGAAAGGGCGCGGGGTGGCGGGGTCGGTCCGGCGCTCAGACCCTCCAACGAGCCGACGACGCACTTGCGTCTAGCCGCCGGGGCGCCAATCGCGGCGGAGTACCCGCGGCGGACCGATCCCACCACCCCGCGCTCCAGCCGCTACCATCCACCAGACTAGCGTCAGCTGAAACCCTGCAAGGCTCGATGACATCGGCAAACCTGCCCGCAGCTGAGCACACGAAGGACCAGTCCCTCCACCCGACGGGAAGGACGCCAAACGCAAACGCCACAGCCGCTGTTCTCCACCCGTCGCCACCGGATGGAGCGGTCAGGGCGGGTGAGGGGGTCCGCCGCGAGTTCTCGACCGCGCCGGGGCGCAATCGCGCGCAGCGCGCCACCCACGACGACCGCGGGCCGAGCTGTCTGAGCGCCGGACCCCCTCACCCGCCCTGACCGCCCCTTCAGCCCGCGCAAACGCCAGCCAACAACCGGCCTTACTACGACCGCAACAAGCCCAGCACCTCCGCCTCCGTCACCCCCTCCACGCGTACCACCTTCGACTTACCGCGCTCACCCTGCGTGATGCGCACCGCCCGCTTCGCTACGCCAAGCAGCTTCGCCAGCAGCGCGCACAGCTCTTCGTTCGCTTCACCATCCACCGGTGGCGCCGCCAAGCTCACCTTCAGCGCGGCGTCGTGCACGCCTGTCACTTTGGAGCGCGAGGCGCGCGGTGACACGCGCACCGCGAAGCTGACGCCGCCTGCATCGCTCTTCAGCTCGAGCGCGCTCACGGCGTGACGTCGAGCAAAACGCTGATCGGGCGCTTCACGGGAAAGAGGCAGCTGCTCGCGGTGCAGGCTTGGTATTCGAGCGTGCCGGTCAGCTCGTGGCTGCCGCTGGCAGCGGCGGGCGCGACTTCACACGGAACGTGAATCGTGACATCACCGTGGAAGGTGGAGATCGTGGCGCTGAGCAGCTGGAACGGCTGCGCGGCCGGGTAGCTTGCTGCGGCGCAGGTCACGAGCGGAGTCGCATCGAGCACGACGTGCGTGGCGATGTACAGCGGGTCGCTCGGCGTGTTGGACATGGTGTGGTAGCCCGACGCGATCTTCATCGTGACGGCGAAGTCCGCGTGCGTGCCCGCTTTGGCGCGCACGCGCGGAGCGTCGACCGTGGCTACTTGCTCGGGCGTGAGCGAGGCGGGCTCGCGCGAGGCTTGCGGCTGTGCCTTCGCAGCTGCAACGGGTGTGGCGCTCAGCATGCGATCCAGCTCGCCGCGCAGCGCCTGAAACGTGGGATCGAACTGCTTGGTGTTGGGCAGCAGGAACAGGCGAATCGTGCCGCTCGGATCGATGATCAGCGACGAATCGAACACGGCTTGGGCGCGATCCTCGAAGCTGGGCTGCGCTCCCGGCGGTGCGAAGTTGCGCGCGCCATTGCCGCTGCCATCCCAGAGCGCGATCACGTTCGGCGTGACGTGTGCAGCTGCGTACGAGCGCCAGTGCTCGTGCTCTTCTTCCACGTCGACCAGCACGACCTTCACGTTGCGGTTGGCATACGCGCTCGCAACTTCGCCGAGATGCGCTACTTCGGCGTCGCAGAACGGGCACCACGACGCGGTGAAGTGCAGAAGCACCCACGAGCCGCGCAGCTCGGACAAGCGAAACGGTGTGCCGTCCTCGCGTGCCAGCTCGAGCTCCGGCGCGCGATCACCGGGCTGCGGCGGGCCCATGTCGGGACGCACTGCGCTGGTCAGGCCGGGTCGCAGCCAGGTCGGTGTTTCCTGCGCGGCACCGCCGCACGCGGCGAGCGCACAAGCCAGCACGCACACGGCCCAACCCGGACCGCGCGCGCTCATTTGGCGGAACCGAGCAGGTCGTCGAGCGAGCCACGCACGAGCGTGAGGTTGGCGTCGAAGCTCGTCGTGTCGGCCAAGCCGAAGTAAGCCGCCGCAGCCGCGGGCGGCGTCTGCGCGCTCGCGCAACCGATTAGCAAGCAGCCCACGCTCAGGGCGATTCGAATCGTGCTCTTCATGGCTCCCCCCACAGCGGTTCTGCGAACTGTCGCGCCGCAGCCTAACACGAGCCGAGAAGCGGTCCTACGGCGCGGGACGGCTCTTGGCTTACGCGGTGCTCTGGCCAACGTGCAGAAGGCGCGTCAGGCCAAGGCACCGCCTCCGAAGCGATTTCCGCGGTGGGCACGGGTGGTGTGGCAGGAGCTGGGAGCTTTCTGCCGACGCGGGGAGCAACGGTGCCCTGCCGCCAAACCCGTGTCCGCCGTCATTGTTTCCTTGGACCGGCAGGTCCACGGTGGCAGAGTAGCCGTCGAGTTTCGCGCGGGTACTCGCTTACGATACCCTCGCGGCCTTCGGTTACTTATCGGAGCGCGGAGTTAATGAGTAAGCAGGGCAGTGACAGCGGCGGCGAGGCTCAGGGATTCGCGAACGCGAAGCCTGGGACTGGGCCGGATACGGTACCGGCGGCACCGAACAACTTCATCATCGGGTTGATCGAAGAAGACATTGCGAACAAGCGCTACTCGCGCCCGATCTGCACGCGCTTTCCGCCGGAGCCGAACGGCTACATGCACATGGGTCACGCCAAGGCGGTGACCATCGGGCACGACCTGGCCGAGCGCTTCCACGGCCTGTTCAACCTGCGCATGGACGACACCAATCCTGCCGCGGAAGACCTCGAGTACGTCGAGGCGATGCAGCGCGACGTGGAGTGGCTGCTGGGCAAGTCGCTCGAGGGTCGCGTCTTTCACGCATCCGACTACTACCCGCAGCTCTATGCCTACGCCGAGCAGCTGATCCAAAAAGACCACGCGTACGTCGAGGAGCTGACGGCCGAGCAGATCAAAGAGTACCGCGGCAACTACCACGCGGCGGGCCGGCCTTCGCCGTTTCGCAACCGGCCGCCGGAAGAGAGCCTGCGCTTGTTCCGCGAGATGCGCGCCGGCAAGTTCGCACCCGGTGAGCGCGTGCTGCGCGCGAAGATCGATCCCGCGTCGCCGAACATGAACATGCGCGATCCGATCGTGTATCGGATCCTGACCGACGTGCATCACCGCGCGGGCGCCTGGCACATCTACCCGATGTACGACTACGCGCATCCGCTGTCGGACGCGATCGAAGGCATCACGCACTCGACGTGCGGCAAAGAGTTCGCCAATCACCGGCCGCTCTACGACTGGTTTCTGGAGAAGCTCGAGATCAAAGAGCCCCCGCGCCAGATCGAGTTCGCGGAGATCGGCATCACCGGCATCGTGCTCGGCAAGCGCCACCTGCGTAAGTTGGTCGAGCAGAAGATCGTGTCCGGCTGGGACGATCCGCGCATGCCCACGATCCGCGGGCTGCGTCGGCGCGGCTGTCCGCAAGCGGCGATCTGGCAGTTTTGCCGCGAGCTGGGCGTCTCGAACAGCTCGCCGGGCGAAGTGCACGTCGATCGCCTGGAGCACGCCATGCGCGAAGTGCTCAACCGCACCTCGCCGCGCGTGATGGGCGTTCTGTATCCGCTCAAGGTCGTGATCGAGAACTACCCGGACGATCGGGTCGAGACCTTCGACGTGATCAAGAACCCCGAGAATCCAGCTGACGGAACGCTCTCGCGCCCGTTCTCGAAAGAGCTGTACATCGATCGCGCGGACTTCATGGAAGACCCGCCGAAGAAGTACCACCGCTTGTCGCCAGGCAAAGAGGTGCGGCTGCGCTACGCGTACCTGATCACGTGCACGGGCGTGGTGAAGGATCCGGCGACCGGCGAGGTGATCGAGCTGCGCGCCACGTACGATCCGCTGAGCCAGGGCGGCGAGCCCGCGGACGGCCGCAAGGTGCAAGGCACACTGCACTGGGTCTCCGCGCGTCACGCGCTGCATGCCGAGGTGCGGTTGTACGACTCGCTGTTCACGCCGGAGGTCGAGCAGTTCGAGAAGAGCGAGCGGCCGATCGAAGAGTTCATCAACCCGGCGTCACTCGAGGTGCTTACCGATGCCGTGGTCGAGCCGAGCTTGCGCGGCGTCGCTGCGGGCGAGCGCGTGCAGTTCGAGCGCGTGGGCTATTTCGCGGTGGATCCGGACTCGACGCCGGAGCGACCCGTGTTCAACCGCACGGTCGAGCTGCGCGACAAGAAGTTCTCGAAGATTTTTCAGAAATAAGGCTCGTTGACGAGCGCGCGCAAGCTCGCGTCGCCTCGGGGGATCGCATGCAAAAGCAGACTTCGTTCGTGGCACAGGTCGTCGTGCTGGTGGCGCTGAGCGCGCAGCTCGGCGGCTGCTTTGGCGGCGGCAACAGCGGCGCAGCTAGTAGCGGCGACAGCAACAAGGCGGCGGCCCTCGCGCTGACCGAAGCGATCTCGTTCGAGAACGGCAAGCTCGTGCCTGGGCTGATGCCAGCGGCCGACGCGACCGGCGTTTCGCTCTTCCCGCTCACGAGCCAAGCCGTCAGCGCGGGCGACTCGACCCTGCTCTCGTTCGACTTGGACAACCCCGACGACAAGAACGGCGTGTTGATGTCGCTCGTGCAG
Organism: Sandaracinaceae bacterium; assembly: GCA_017881055.1. Lineage (GTDB taxonomy): Bacteria > Myxococcota_A > Polyangia > Polyangiales > JAFGIB01 > JADGRF01. The sequence continues at coordinate 3,143 of JADGRF010000098.1, read as the reverse complement.
TTCGACGGTGCGAGCCAGCACTTCGAGATCGATTCCAAAGCCGCGGACGCGGGCGCCGCTGCGAGTGGTAAGGGCTCCGATGCGGGCGCGGACGACGGCGGCGCGGCTGGCGGCACGCACACGGGCTACTTCGCGCTCTCGTACAAGGTCGGCGCGAAGGTCTGCAAGAAGCTGTGCAGCAAGACGTATGCGATCGGCGTCGTCGAAGCGGTGAAGCTCGCGGACGGCAAGGTCAGCACGCACGCCAAGGGCGCGATCCTGCTCGACTGCACGAAGGACGGCGACCCGAAGCAGTGCAGCAAAGGCGAAAAGGGCGGCGGGGGCGGCGGCAGCGGGTTTCAGAACTACTGCGACGGCGGGCCTGTATCCGCTGCGGGACCCGGCATGACGTCGTCGAGCGCCGGCTGCGGCAGCTGCATGATGAAGCAATGCAACGCCGAAGCCGAGACGACGTACGGCAAGAACTGGGCGAGCGGAGACTTCTCGGGCGGCTCGTGCGGCGCATTCTTCAGCTGCTCGATCACGTGCTGCAGCGACGTGGCGTGCACGCAAGGCTGCGCGACCAAGCTGACGGCGACCTGTGAGAAAGACATCACACCGCTCGACAGCTGCGTCAGCATGTTCTGCGCGGACACCTGCGGCAGCTCCACGAGCACGGGCGATGCCAGCGTGCCGCCGATCACGGCGACGTGTGCCGATCTCGCGAACTGCTGCAAGGCCGCAACGTTCCCGGCGAGCAACGTCTCCGCCTGCGACAGCGTGGTCGCGAGCGGGGACGCAGCCACCTGCAGCAGCGCGTACCAAGCGTTCATGAGCGTGGGCTACTGCGGTTGATCGGCGCTGTCAGTCGTCCGCGCCGCTGCGAAACTGCTTCTTCGTCGAGGTGCGACGCTTAGCCTCCAGCCTGCGCTCCTTCGAGCCGCGGGTTGGCTTGGTGGCGCGTCGTGGCTTCGGCGGGGTCAGCGCATCCAAGACCAACGCCGCCAGCTTGGCGCGGGCGTCTTCCAGGTTCTTCAGCTGATCGCGCGTGTCTTGACTGACGATGCGCACGCGGCCTTCGGCGTCGAGCTTGTTCCGGCAGATCGTGTACAGACGCGCCTTCGCGAACGGCGGCAGCGAGCGCGAGCGCGCGATCTCGAACCGCAGCTCGACCTTGCTCGACACCTTGTTCACGTTCTGCCCGCCGGGCCCGGACGCGCGCACGGCCGTCCAGGACAGCTCGTCGGCGGCGATCACGACTCGATCATTGACTCGCAGCGCGTCCACGGTGAGGTCTTATAGCAAGTCGGGCTTGCCACGTCGCCAGCGGAGCGTAGACCGTTTACCCTGCGCGTCATGACGAGCCCGACGAGCGCGCCGCCGATCATCTCCGTGACCGATCTGACGAAGACCTACGCGTCGGGGTTTCAGGCGCTCAAGAACATCCAGCTCGAAATTCAGAAAGGCGAGATCTTCGCGCTGCTCGGGCCGAACGGCGCGGGCAAGACCACGCTGATCAACATCATCTGCGGCATCGTGAATCCTGGCAGCGGCGTGGTGCGCGTCGACGGCCACGACATCGTGCGCGACTACCGTGCCGCGCGCGCCAAGATTGGCCTCGTGCCGCAGGAGCTGTCGGTCGATGCGTTCGAGAGCGTGTGGGCCACGGTGAGCTTCAGCCGCGGCCTGTTCGGCAAGCCCAAGAACGATGCGCATCTCGAGCACGTGCTGCGCGACCTGTCGCTCTGGGACAAGAAGGACGACAAGATCATGTCGCTGTCGGGCGGCATGAAGCGGCGCGTGCTGATCGCCAAGGCGCTCTCGCACGAGCCGCAGATCCTGTTTCTCGACGAGCCGACCGCGGGCGTGGACGTCGCGCTGCGCAGAGACATGTGGCAGATGGTTCGCAAGCTGCGCGAGAGCGGCGTGACCGTGATCCTGACCACGCACTACATCGAGGAGGCCGAGCAGATGGCCGACCGCATCGGCGTGATCCGCAAGGGCGAGCTGATCCTGGTCGAGGACAAGCACGTGCTGATGCAGAAGCTCGGCAAGAAGCAGCTGACACTGCAGCTGCGCGCGCCCCTGCCGCGCCTGCCCGAGCTGCTGGGCAGGCTGGCGCTGGAGCTCTCGGCCGATGGCGGCCGACTCGTGTACACCTACGACACCAAGACCAGCGAGACCGGCATCGAGGGCTTGCTGCGGCAGCTCGCCACGGCCGGCATCGACTTCACCGATCTCCACACGACCGAGAGCTCGCTCGAGGACATCTTCGTCAGCCTCGTCGATGCCCCGCCACAGGCCTGAGCAGAAGCCCATGAACACCCACGCCATCCGCGCCATCTACAAGTTCGAGCTCGCACGCACCTGGCGTACGATCGTGCAGAGCATTCTCTCGCCGGTCATTTCCACGTCGCTGTACTTCGTGGTGTTCGGCTCGGCGATCGGCAAGCGCATGTCGGCCATCGACGGCATCAGCTACGGCGCCTTCATCGTGCCGGGCCTGACCATGCTCGCGGTGCTCAACGAGAGCATCTCGAACGCGTCGTTCGGCATCTACATGCGCAAGTGGTCCGGCACGATCTACGAGATCCTATCGGCGCCGGTGTCGTATCTCGAGATCGTGATCGGCTACGTCGGCGCGGCGACGACCAAGTCGATCATCTTGGGCACGATCATTCTGGTCACGGCGCGCCTGTTCGTGCCGTACGAGATTGCGCATCCGCTCTGGACGCTAGGCTTTCTCGTGCTGACCGCCGTCACGTTCAGCTTGTTTGGCTTCATTCTCGGCATCTGGGCCACCGGCTTCGAGAAGCTGCAGGTCGTGCCGATCATGATCATCACGCCGATGACGTTTCTCGGCGGCAGCTTCTACTCGATCGCGCTCCTGCCGCCGTTCTGGCAGAAGGTCACGCTGTTCAACCCCGTGGTTTACTTGATCAACGGGTTCCGCTGGAGCTTCTACGGCAAGTCCGACGTGAGCATGGCCGTGAGCGTGGGCATGACGCTCAGCTTCACCACGCTGTGCTTGGCCGCGGTGTACTGGATCTTTAGAACGGGTTACCGGCTGAAGGTTTAAACAGCGCGAGCCTTTGCGCTGTTCCGTCATCAAAAGCTGGAACCGGTTGCGTGTCCGGGGCACTCTCGAGCGATGGCCGTGCGCG
>JADGRF010000097.1 GCA_017881055.1 Sandaracinaceae bacterium | reverse complement strand
GTCGCAGGCGCGGCGCGCCGGTGCCAAGGTGCCCCGGCGGTAGGCGCCGCCCTCCCTGGCGCCTGCGTTCTGCGCCACGCGGGATCATTTGGCTACGGCCAATTTGTCCCAGTCCGACCCTCGCGCGACTCGGGGCATGCGCTGTTTGCGGTGCGCGGTGCGCAGGTTTTCTTCAACGCTCTGCGAGCTGGGCCCACTGTGGAGGCATGGACAAGCACAAGCTCCTCTCAGTCGTCCGCGGTGGTGGATACTCCTTGGCAGTGGCCCTGTGCGGCTGCGGTGGCAGCGGAAATGCGGGCGTTGATCTCGCCGCCCAGCCCCTGGTCGCTGCCTGTGCCACCAGTGCTGCGCCTGCACCGGCCGGTGCATGGACCTGCCCCAATCCGCAGACGGTCGAATGCACTGCAACGACCACGCGTGTCGACACGTTGTACGTGAACGACAGCATGCAGAGCAGCTGTGCAGCACAACCCTTGAACGTCTCCGACCCCGGCCCCTTCGCCGTGGGCCAGCACACCATCACGGTCAGCGACGGCCAGGGCAAGAGTTTGTGCTCGGCGCAACTCGACATCGTGGATACACAAGCGCCAACTTTGACCGAGCACACCCTCAATCTGTGGCCGCCCAATCACAAGCTCCACGGGATCTCCGTGAGCGAGTGCGTCAGCGCGACCGACGCGTGCGACGGTGTGCTCGAGGGAGAGTTCATCTGGGCGAGCAGCGACGAGCCGGTGGATTCGATCGGCGACGGCCATTTCGGACCCGATATCGGCTTCACCGACCTGCGCCATGCCTGCGTTCGATCGGAACGGCAAGGTCCCAAAGATGGTCGCGTCTACAAGCTCGGCGTGCGCGTAGTCGACGCAGCTGGAAACGCAGCCGAAGGCTCGTGCACCGTGATCGTCGATCATGATCAACGCGGCACGGTCGGCAAAGACAGCGGAGAAGCGTACCGCGTCACGGTCAGTGCCGGGCAGACCGGCGCAGCCTGCGATGGAGCCGCAGGTGCGGGCGGTAGCGGCAGCGCGGGTGCTGCTGGCGGCGGCAATGCCGGCACGAGCGGTGGTGCTGGCGGCGCCGGCGCTGGCGCTGGCGCTGGTGGCAGTGGCAGCGCGGGCACCAGTGCCGTGCCCGTCGTAGACGCTGGCAGCCCGCAGTGAGCTTGCGATCGCGTCACGGACGAAACTTGTAGTACGGACCGGAGGTGCCCTGAACCTCCATCAGCGCTGCTCGCTGTAGCGGCGGGGCCTCCTGACGAAGCGGCTGGAACAGATCGGATCGCATCGAGCGGTTGTCGGCGAAGTAGGAATGGTTGAGCCCGAAGGCGCTCGAGTCGATCGGTGAGACGTCGATGGCGTCGGTGCCGGGGACGACGACGATCCCGTCACTGGCGTCCCCACGCGCGAGTAGTCACGCACAGCGTGCGCAGGAGCGTGGTTCCCAGCCCACTAGCGCAGCAGTGGCGCCACGGTCGCGAGCGAAGGCGGTGTTCCATGGCTTCGGCCGCGATGTCGGTTGCACGTGTCGAGCGCAGCGCGCCGCACGCTTGCATCGCGACACTGACCCAAACAGCTAGCAGGAACCGTCAATTGCGTTCGAGAGCACAGATCGATCGCACGCAGCGGGGCTGCGCCAACGACCCACCATGGTGACGCCGTGATAGACTCGGTGATACTCGCGCGCTGCCCAGCTCAAGGATCGATCTGACCATGACTAAGCCTATCCCTTCGATCGAGAAACACATGACTGCGTCTCCACATGCGATCGGCGTGACTCAGCCGCTGTCGCTCGCGTACACGCTCATGAAGCAGCATGATATTCGTCACTTGCCAGTGCTGGACGGTGGCGCCCTCGTCGGCTTGCTCTCCGTTCGCGATCTGCATCTGATCGGATCACTCAAAGACGTGAACCCGACCAAGGTGCGCGTCAAAGTGGCGATGTCGACCGAGGTGTACTCGGTGTCGCCTACGACGCCTCTGGACGAAGTCGTCAGCGCCATGGCCGACCACAAGTACGGCTGTGCGGTGGTCATGCACCAGGGGAAAGTGGTCGGCATCTTCACCACGATCGACGTCTGCCGCGCATTCGCCGAGCTCCTGAGCAAGCGCCTCGCGTGAGCCACCGGCCCCGCGGTCTTGGCGTTGCGAGCTACCGCGAGGTTTGGAGCCTCCTGGCCGAGAGCGACGACAACGATAGCTCGTCCTCGAACTCCATCGAGCCATCGAGGTTCACCCACAGCACGCGGTTCGCCATGTCGGTGTCGTGAATGAACGCGACCGCAGCTCGGAGAAGCGCGAGCTGCTCGTCGCGGTACAGGGTGCCGTCCTCGATCAAGACGATGCTGGCGTGCTCCGAAACGCCCAGGCTCGACGCCACTTCCGCGATCGTGCGCTGCCCGCGTGTCTCCACCTACGATGCTACGTGCAACGACAAGCGCTGCGCTCGTGCACGCAGCGATGAAGCGCCGGCGCGCGCCAGGCCGGGACGCGGCGCGGGCTTGCGTGCGCTGGTTGCATCGGTCGTCGCGGGCTTCGCCGGTGGCAGCGCACAGCGCACGATGCGCGCCAGCGCGCCACGCAGCTGTCTTGGAAACGACGCGCTGTTGTATGCGACGCCGTACTTCGCGCAGATCGCTTGCACTTCGCTCGCGATCTCGACGTAGCGCGGCGCCGGCATGTCGGGAAACAAGTGGTGT
>JADGRF010000096.1 GCA_017881055.1 Sandaracinaceae bacterium | reverse complement strand
TGGCGACCACGTCGCGCGACGCGTCGGCGTCGCAACTGAAGGCGTAGTCTGCAACGGACCCCTCGAGATCGATCACGAACGTGCCACCGCTGGTCAAATCGAGCGGGTCGTCGCACTTGTCGTGGCTGGCGCGCCCGCACGGAGTTTCGTCGACCACGTTGTCGCAGTCATCGTCGACCTGGTTGCCGCAGACCTCGGTGATGCGCGAGCCGCGCGTCTCGTCGAAGTCGTCGCAGTCGGTGCCGCCCGGACAATGCGAGTCGACCTCGCCGTCGTGATCGAAGTCGCGCGGGTCGTGCACGCAGCCCTTCTGCGCTTCGTCGCAGCGATCGATCGTGCAGGCATCGCCGTCGTCGCAGCGCGGCGCCAATGCAGGCAAGCACCCGAGCGTGGCGTCACAGAGCTCGGCACCGTTGCAGTAGACGCCGTCCGAGCAGCGTTGGTGGTCGAGGACGTACAGGCAGTAACCCGGCGCGGCACACGAATCCGCGGTGCAAGAAATCCCGTCGTCACAGTCGGCGTCGTGGTTACAGAGCACGGCCCCAGTGGGGATCTGCGGTCCCGCGTCGTCTTCCGGCATCACAGGATGCGGTCGCGCGGGCACGGGGCCAAGCACGATGGTGCGCTCGCGTGCCGCGCTGCAGCCCGTCAGCCACGCGAGGACCAAGGCGCAGACGAGCGACAAGGTGCGATTCACCCGCCAAGTATTGCGATCGGCGCTGGTTTTGCCAGCCCACACGCCCACGAGGTCGTACCCAAATGAGCTGGCGCGAGTTAACATCAGCTCCCGCGGTCTTCCACGTCCGCGCTCGCGCTCGCCACGTCGTCCTCATGGAGAAAGTCCCCGTCTTACCTTTAGCGCTCGCCGAGCTGCCCGCGGCGGTCCAGCGCTTCTGCGATCCGTCCGGTCCGGCGCCCGCGCGCATGATGGCCGCTAAGGGCCTCGTTCCCGTCAAGGGCAACGATCAGATCACGATGCTCGCGCAGCTCAGCGCCGACGCCGAGCCGCAGGTGCGCGCCGCTGCGCTCGACACGATCACGAAGCTTCCCGACGCGCTGCTCCTGCCGGCCTGCGACGCGCCGCTGCTTGCGCCGATCCTGCACTTCCTCGCGCGCACCCTGAAGAACGAAGAGGCGCTGGGGCGGCTCATGGCCAACCCCGCGACGGCCGACGCCACGATCGCCGAGGTGGCGCGCGTCTGCGCCGAGCGCATCTCCGAGCGCATCGCCGTGAACGAGCAGCGCCTGCTGCAAGCGCCCGAGATCATCGAAGCGCTGTACATGAACCGCAACACGCGCATGTCCACAGCCGATCGACTGATCGAGCTGGCGGCGCGCAACCACCTGAGCCTCACCGGCATCCCCGGCTTCCAAGCGCACGTCGAAGCGCTGCAGGGCGAACTGATCCCCGAGCCCAGCGAAGAGCCGCTGCCGCAGGACGCGTTCTTCCAGCAGACACTCGTGGAAGACAAAGACGAGAACGCCTTCGCCGAAGACAAGACGCAGGGCCTGGAAGAGATCAAGAAGCAGTACAAGCCACTCAACATGCAGATCGCGGAGATGCGCAAAGGCGAGAAGATCCGCTTGGCCGCCGTCGGCAACATGGCGGCGCGCGCGATCCTCGTGCGCGATCACAACAAGCAAGTTTCCATGGCAGCCGTCTCGGGACCGCAGGTGACGGCGGGCGAAGCGGGCGACTTCGCGAAGAGCAAAGAAGTCAGCGAAGAGATCCTGCGCTTCATCGGCAACAAGAAGGAATGGATCAAGAACGCCGAGGTCAAGCACAACCTCTGCTTCAATCCCAAGACGCCGGTCGGGATCTCGATGCGCTTCATCAGCCACCTGCGTATGGAAGAACTCAAGGCGCTCTCCAAGAACCGCAACGTCTCGGCCCAGCTCAAGTCGATGGCGGGGCAGTGGATCACGCGCAAAGAAAAGAAGGGCTGATGTCACTGCTCGGAAAATTGTTCGGTGGTCGGACACTGGAGTCGGAACGCGCTCGTGCCGATGCGCTCTTCGCCAACGGCGAATTCGGTGCCGCCAAGCTCGCGTACGAGAAGGCCGAGGACCTGTCGAAGGGCGATGGCGACGCGCGCACGTACGTGATCGCGCGCAAGGACGAGTGCCGCGATGCGCTCGCGCGGGGTCGCATCGAGCAAGCCGAGATGCTGCTCGGTCTCGGCGATGTCACGCTCGCGGTCGAAGATCTACGCGGCGCCATCGACACGGCGGCCAGCCCCGCGATCGTGCACGAGGCCGAAGACAAGCTCGCGCGCATCGAGCGCGCAGCAGCGCAGCAGCAGCTGGAAGGCGCCCTACCCGGAGCCGAAGATCGCTTCGAGCTGCTGGCCGGGAGCTTCGAGGACGACCAGTACGCCGAGTACAAAGCGCTCGGTGTGCGCGTCGAAGAAGCCATCGTGCTGATGCACGACGGCGAGATCGCAGCCGCCCGCGTGATCCTCGAAGACGAGCTGCCGAAAGCCGACGGACCGCGCTACCTGTGGTTCGAGCTGGGGCGAGCGCGCCTGGCGGATGGCGCGGCAGAAGCGGGCTCGCTCGCGCTGCGCACGTTCCTCGGGAAGCTGCACGCCGAAGAAGGCGGAGACGCGCGCCTGATCGCGCACATGGAGCTCGGCCAAGTCGCGCAGGAGCTGGGCGACGCCGACGCGGCGGTGCAGCAATACGAAGCCGCGCTCGAAGCGATGCCGAACGATCCCCGACCGTATCTCGCGCTGTCGATGTTTCTGCGCAAGCAAGGCACGCCCGAGGAAGCGATCGAAGTCGTACAAGCAGGGCTCGATGCGCTCGACGAGTCGCAATCACCGTGGCGCCTGTGGCAAGAGCTCGGACTCGCGCATGCCGATGCAGGCCAAGACGAGCGCGCCGTCAGCTGGCTCGAGCGCGTGATCGATTTTCTAGTGGGTCGCCAGCACGTGGAGCCTGCGCCCGAGGGTGCGGTGCGTCTTGCGCAGCTCTACGAGCAGCAGGGCAAGCCCGCGCGCGCGCTCGATCTGTACTCCATCTTGGCGCGCGGCAGCGATTTGCCAAACCTGTGCAGCTACCACAGCGAAGCCGCTCGCTTGATGACGGACCTTGGCCTAGCGCGCGAAGCGCGGCGTATGCTGCAACGCGCGAGCGAGCTTGCCGGCGGAGACGCAGAGCTCAAGAGCAGCATCGAGGCCCGTCTGGCTGCGCTTGCCGAGAGCCCGTCGTGAACGTCTAACCAGCTGAAATGACACTAGTAATCGGCGGCGATCCGGCAGCGCGTTTGACGCCGCCCGAAGGGGTTGTGCTAGCATGTGGGCATTCGCGAGAGCGTGGACCGGGATGCACCTGGCCGCGACTTCCACGAGAGGCGTTCTTCGTGTCCTCACACTCCGGCTCCTTTGGCTCTGCTGCGCGCGGCCCAGGCCGCGTGACCGTCAACACGTTGCGCGCGATGGCGGCGCGCAGCGAGCGCATCGTGATGACCACCGCGTACGACGCGACGTTCGCGCGCATGCTCGAAGAAGGCGGCGTCGACGCGCTGCTCGTCGGCGACTCGCTCGGCATGGTGATTCAAGGCCTCGACACCACGCTGCCCGTCACGCTCGACGAAATGATCTACCACGCGCGCGCCGTGTCGCGCGGCAGCAAGCGTGCGCACTTGGTCGGCGATATGCCATTCATGAGCTACCAAGTCTCCGCAGAGCAAGCGCTGCAGAACGCGGGACGCTTTCTGGCCGAGGGCAACATGCACGCGGTGAAGCTGGAAGGCGGGCTGGAGATGGCCGAGACGATTCGTCGCATCGTGCGCGCGGGCATTCCCGTGATGGGTCACGTCGGGCTCACACCACAGAGCGTGCACGCGATGGGCGGCTTCAAGGTCCAGGGCAAAGACGAAGACGGCGCCGAGCGCATCGTGGCAGATGCCAAGGCCGTGGCCGAAGCCGGTGCGTATGCGCTGGTGCTCGAAGGCATCCCCGCCCCGCTTGCCGCACGCATCACGATGCAGCTGCCAATCGCGACGATCGGCATCGGCGCCGGCAACGCGTGCGACGGGCAAGTGCTGGTTTGCTACGACCTGCTCGGCCTCACTCCGGAGCGCGTGCCGCGCTTCGTGAAGCAGTACGAAACGTTCTACGAGCGCGGCGTGGCAGCCGTGCGCACGTACACGGAGGAAGTGCGCAGCGGAGCGTTTCCTGCGACGGCGCACAGCTTCGGCGTTGCGTCACAACCGACTGCGGCGAACACGGAAGCCAGCACGGGAACCAGCTCGAGCGACCCGATTCACTGATGCCCACGCTCGTGCATACACCGCGCGAGCTGCGCGCGGCTTGCGATGCGTTCCGCGCGCGCGGCGAGCGCGTGGGCCTGGTGCCGACCATGGGTGCGCTCCACGAAGGACACATGTCGCTCGTGGCTGCAGCACGCAACGCGGGCGCGCAGCGCGTCGCGGTCAGCATCTTCGTGAACCCGCTGCAGTTCGCGCCCACCGAAGACCTCGCGAAGTATCCGCGCACGCTGCCGGAAGACCTCGCGCGCTGCGATGCGCACCGCGTCGACGTGGTCTACGTGCCCTCGGCCTTGGACATGTATCCGCCGGGCTTTCAAACGCACGTCGAAGTCGAGCAGGTCACGCGCGTGCTCGAAGGCGCTACGCGACCGGCACACTTTCGCGGCGTCACGACCGTCGTGGCCAAGCTGTTCAATGCCGCAGGGCCCTGTGTCGCGGCGTTCGGCCAGAAGGACTATCAACAGTGGCGCACGATCGAGCGCATGGTGCGCGATCTCGACATGCCAGTGAACGTGCTCGGCTGTGCGATCGCGCGTGAGCCCGATGGCCTGGCCATGTCGTCGCGCAATCGTTACTTGAACCCCGATGAGCGCGCGCGCGCGGTCGCAATTTACGCAGGCATATCGGCCGCAAACGAGGCCTTTGGGCGCGGTGAACGCGCGGTCGGCACCCTGACCACCCTAGCCTCGCGACCGATTGCTGCCGCATTCGACAGCATCGACTACGTCGCCATCGCCGACGCCGCGGACCTTACGGACCGGCAGGTTGAGGCCGGGGAACAGGCCGTGATGCTGGTCGCGGCCCGCATCGGCAAGACCCGCTTGATCGACAACGCGCGCCTGGGCGAGCGCCTCGTGATAGGCTAGCCGCCGATGTCTCGCGATCACCGTAAAGTCCCGTCGATCCATGTCGGGCTGCTGCGCGACAACCGTCTATTCCGCGGCATGGACGACGCCACGCTCGAGCGGTTGCTGAAAGACCTTCCGCCGGAGCTCGTGCAGCCCGGCGACATGCTCATGGCCGAGGGCGACATCGCCACGTACATGTTCGCGATTCTGACGGGCGAGCTCGAAGTGCTGACGCACGGCGGCGGCGAGAACGCAGACGTCCGTGTCGCCCTGCTCGGCCCCGGAGACTGGGTCGGCGAGATGGGCATCATCGACGTGCAGCCGCGCTCCGCAACCGTGCGCGCGCTCGCGCCCAGCGTGCTGATGCGCCTGACAGCTGCAAACGTGAAGGAGCTCATCCAAGATCACGATCTGGCTCAGTACGCTCGCATGATGGTGAACATCGCGCGTGGCATGGGACGGCGCTTGCGCGTGGCCGACCGCCTGATCGCGCAGTCGAGCGCGGCCGTGGCGAAGCAGTACGTGCTCGAGAGCATGCGGCCTCCCCCGCCCCCCAAGGCCGAGTAACGGGGATCGTTTTGAGCAGGATCTGCAGGTCCAGCCCGAGACTCCACTCTTATTGTGACCAAGCGCTCGTTTGAAGACACCAGCGCGGTAATATTCTGTCGTGATTGCAAGTGCGCGCACGCATGCTGCTAACCGCTGCGATCGCGCACGCCCAATGTGCGCCATGTATGGCTTCACGGACCGCGGCGAAACGCAGATAGGCCGGCCCCCTTGCACGGGTACCGGCCGGGCTTCATGCGGCGCGCGCTCGAGGGCGTCGGGCAGATTTCTCGCCGCACCACGGGGGTGAGCTTCACGCGAACAAGATCAAGCCTAGCGGCGCTTCGAGCGCTTCACGCCTAGTTTGCGACCCGCCATGCGGTTCACACGACGGCGATTCTTGGCCTTGAGCTTCGCGCGAAAGCGATTGGAGCGCTTGCGGTTCTTGGCGCGTGCCGAGGTTGTGGACCAGAGATACATGACAGGCTCCTTGCGTGGGGCGCCTTCTTACCCGCCCTTGCCGGCCAATGCAACACATTGCCCACCGGCCATGCCATTCGGGATCTGGCAGGTCTCGCCGGTGCGGCACTCTTTGCCGCTGAAGCATGCCGGGAAACACACGCTTTTCGTGCTCTCATCCCCGTCATCGTCAGCACAGGCGGAGCCCGCGGCACACTGCGACGCCTTGCTGCAATCACGTACGCAGAACGTGATGTCCGCGCGCAGCAGAATGCATTCGTTGCCGCTGCCACAGAGATCCTTGGGCATGCCGGGCGCCGCGCAGTCCATCACGCTGCACGTTCCATGGGCCGGCGAGGACGACGCATCGAGCGTCAAATACAAGCAGCGGCCGTAGCCGAACGGCGAGTAGCAATCGGCGTCGGTGTCGCACGTGTCTCCGACGTTGTTCTTGGCCACGGCATTGTAGTTGCCGCCGACGCACACGCCGTCGTCGGCACCCGCACCGCCGTTGTAGTGACAGCGATAGCCAGCGCGACAGCCGTCTCCATGGCCCGCCGTGCCAAGTCGCTGCGCAGCCGGCTCTGCGCCGACGCGACAGCTGGTCAAGCACGCCGGCACACTGACTGCACCCGCGCGCCACGGGCGCAGGGCCTCGCAGACGCTGCCGTCGCCGCACTCGCGGCCGTTCACATCGCAGCCGAACTTCGTGCAGAGCCCGTCTGGGAAAGGCATGCTCGCAAGCGACGACGCAGCGTCGATGCAGGCACCGTCGGCTTCACAGTCCACGGCCATGGCGCAAGGCGTTCCAACATGCGCGCCTGCGGCTGCGGGATGCGTGCAGCGCAGCGTGTGCGGATCGCAGGTCGCGCTGGACTTCGTGTCATAGACGATCGTGTCCGCGACGCCATCGCCGTTGCTGTCGCCATTGTGTACGCGGCACTCGGCGTCCGACGCGCAGCCTTCGACGCAGGCATGCGACGAGAGCTCGCAGGTGTAGCCGCTGCGCGCGCAGCCGGTCTTGGTCTCGCTCGGCTCGCACAGCACGCGACAGCCCACGACCGTGCCGGTATCGACCGCTTCACTGAGGCACTTGCCGTTTGGGCCGCAGCCTTCCGCGGCCTGGGGGCGCGCGGGATCGCACGACGTTCCGCCGTCGGGATCGTACGTGGTGAGCGGCAACGGTGAGCAGGATCCACCCGGAAATAGAGGCAAGTTGATGCTGCCCCCGGGAGCACCGGCGACCTTCAGGCTGCCTGGGATTTCTTCGTCGCAGAACAAGCCTTGCGGGCAGTCCGAGTCGTGTTTGCAAGCCTTGCCGAGCCCCGCGAGCGCGTCGTTGCTGGGCGCTCCGCCATCCTGCACACCACCGTCGAGACTGTGGTGCCCCGCGTCGCCGCGAAACCGATCACTGCTCGAGCACGCCGCAGCGGCCACGCACAGCACGAGGATGCAGCCGAGGCGCAGGGTCATACTCTCGTCTCCTTCACACGGACCCGCGTCACGCGCGCGGCGTCACGTCTCTTTGAACCACTCCGACAGCTGATTTGCGAGCTGCATGTCGCCGCTCACCTTCAGCTTGCCTGCAGCGAGCGCTTCCTTGGCGTCGAGACAGCCAGTTACCAAACGCAGGTAATCGGCCAGCGCCATCGCGAGCACCACGCGGGCGTCGCCGTGCGCGCCGCGGCTGACGGTGCATTCACCGTCGCTGACCTCGAGCTCGTAGGTGACGACCGCTCGCTCCGGCGTGTCGATGTCCCAGCGGATCACCGCGCTCTGACCTCCGGCGCGATCCGCGTGGAACGCCTCCTTCATACCCCAGAAGGCCTGCTTCAAGAACACGGCTGAGCCGCCGACGCTTCGGACCCAGGCCAGGATCTCGTCGTCCGACCGCCCTTTGAGCGCGTGGCCAATCTCGCTCGCCTGCGACATTCAGCTCTTGTTTCTCGGCGACCCGCCAACAGCACGGGGGCCGGGTTCAGGAGAGACACATAGGCGGCCTGCTCCGTGTGTGTCAACCCAGCTCCCCCGAGACGGGCCGCGGCGGGACCGGGAAATCGTCGGTTGCAGCCCTCGGCGGCGCGGGATACAGCTCGCCCGTGGCCAGCGCGGTAACCCAGGGCATCCGTGTGGAAGTGACGAGCGCGTTCGTGCCTCAGCACTCGAACAGCTCGGCCAAGCGCTTCGTCTTCTCGTACACGATCCAAATCTCGAACGAATCCGACGCCACGGTGCAGCTGAAGAGCCGACACTGGCACATCCTGCATGGCAACGGTCAGCGCGAAGAAGTGCGTGGGCCGGGCGTCGTCGGCGAACAACCGGTGCTGCGGCCCGGTGAAGGCTTCGAGTACTCGAGCGGCTGCGTGCTGTCGGCGCCACACGGCACGATGCATGGCAGCTACGAGATGGTCGGCGAAGGCGGCTCGCACTTCGAAGTCGAGATCCCGGCGTTCGCGCTCGCGATGCCGCACTCGCTGAACTAGGGCAGCCAGCGATTCTTCGATACGACGAAGCGGCCTGCGGCTCTTCGCGTATTGACTGGACAATTTGCCCCGCGATGGCATGCTTCGCCGGGCCTTGCCGAGGTAAAAATGGACGGTCAAAAGATGTCTTCGAAGCGCTCCGCGGCCCCAGCGGCCGCAGCTTCGGACCGAGGAGTTGTCACGCGACGCGCGTCCCGAAAAGGGACGGTCCCCCCGCGCGTCGAAACCGGTGCCGAGCGCTTGGTGCGCTGCATGGAAGCGCACGGCGTCGAATACATCTTCGGTCTGTCGGGCGGCGCAGCCATGCCGATCTTCGACGCGCTCGTCGACTCGAAGATCAAGCTGATCCTCACGCGTCACGAGCAGGGCGCGTCCCACATGGCGGACGGCTACGCGCGTGCCACGGGCAAGCCAGGCGTCGTGCTCGTCACATCGGGTCCAGGCGCAACCAACACCGTGACGGGTTTGCTCACCGCGCTCATGGACTCGGTACCGATGATCGTGCTCACCGGTCAAACGCCGACGTTCAATCTCGGCAAAGACGCCTTCCAAGAGGCCGACGTCACCGGCATCACCTACCCGGTCGTCAAGCACAGCTATCTCGTCACCAAGGTGAACGACATTCCGCGCGTCGTGGATGAAGCGTTCTATCTAGCGAGCACCGGTCGGCCGGGGCCGATCCTGATCGACCTGCCGAAAGACGTGACCTCGGCACCGTGCACCGCGCCCGATCACGACGGAGTGCGTATTCCTGGCTACGTGGTACCGGGTCGCGCCGACACGGATGTCTTGGAAGCAGCCGCAGCGGCGATCACGAAGAGCAAGCGTCCCGTGCTCTACGTGGGCCACGGCGCGGTGATCTCGGGCGCAGGCGCGGCGATCGCGCAGCTGTCGGAGAAGCTGCAAGCACCCGTGGTGAACACGCTGCTCGGCAAGGGCGCGGTCGACGAGACCGGTCCGATGCACCTCGGCATGCTCGGCATGCACGGGACCGCCTATGCGAACAAAGCGGTCGAGGCCTGTGACTTGATCATGGCGATCGGCGCACGCTGGGACGATCGGATCACAGGACGCATCTCGGAATTCTGTGCGAACGCGACGCGCATTCACATCGATGTGGATCCCGCAGAGTTCAACAAGACTGTCACGAGCCACGTGCAGTTGCTCGGCGACGCGCGCTTGGTAGTGGAAGATCTGTTGCCGCTGGTCGGTCGACTCGACACCAAGCCGTGGCTCGCGCAGTGCGCTGCGTGGCGCAAGGCGTACCCATTGCACTACCCTACGCGCGGCAAGGCACTGCGCGCGCAGCACGTGCTGGACCGCGTGAACACGCTGACCGACGGCAAGGCGCTCTTCACGACGGACGTTGGCCAGCACCAGATGTGGGCAGCGCAGTTCATCCGAACGCGCGCGAACCGCATGTGGCTGTCGTCCGGCGGCGCAGGCACGATGGGCTACGGGTTCCCGTCGGCGATCGGCGCGCAGTTCGCCAAGCCGAAGACCCCTGTCTGGTGCGTCGTCGGCGACGGCGGGTTCCAGATGACGATGTGCGAGCTCGCGACCGCGGCCATCCACAAGCTGCCGGTCAAGGTGCTGATCATCAACAACAACTACCTCGGCATGGTTCGGCAGTGGCAGGAGCTGTTCTTCGACAACCGCTTGAGCGGCGTCGACCTCGAGGGCAACCCCGACTTCGTGAAGCTCGCGCGCGCGTACGGCGTGAAAGGCTTCTATATTCGCAAGCCTAGCGACGTCGACCGCGTGATCAAACAGGCGATCAAATACAACGACGGTCCGTGCGTGATCGAAGCCGTGGTCGTGAAGGAAGACAACGTCTTCCCGATGATCCCCGCTGGCGCCGGCTACCGAGAGATGCTGATCGAGCGCCCCAAGGGCAAGCTCGAGAAGCCCGAAGGCAGCACCTGATGACTGGGACAAATCACATACCCGCTTTGGGTGTGACGGCGAACACGCTGCACACCGTCTCGATCATCACCAACGACCACCCGGGTGTGCTCGTACGCATCGCGCTCGTGTTCGCGCGACGCGGGTACAACATCGAGAGCTTGGCCGTGAGCCCAGGCGCGCGCGAAGGCTTCGCGCGCATGACGATCACGAGCCGCGGCGATGCGCAGAACACCGAGCAGATCCTGAAACAGCTGAAGAAGCTGATCGACGTGGTCTACATCACGGACCACCGCGACAAGGCGCCGGTCGAGGTCGAGATCGCGCTCGTGAAGTTGCGAGCGGCACGCGCAGCTCGTACCGACATCTTGCGCATCGTCGACAACTTCGAATCTCAAGTCGTCGACGACGAAGAAGACACGCTGATGCTGCGGCTGACCGGCACCAGCGCCGAGCTCGACGACTGCCTGGGCGCGCTACGCCCGTACGGCGTGGAAGAGCTGATTCGCTCCGGCAAGATCGTCATGGACAGCGGGGCTTCCAACTTCACGCACCTTCTGGGCGGCGCGAGCTGACCCGAGGTGGCAGCGCGCAGCTACGCGTTCGCAATGCTGTTCGCGCTCACGGCCTGCAAGTCCGCGCAGGAGAAGTGCAATGAAGGGCGCGCCGCCGCGCTGAGCGCGTGGCAGGCACGGATCGCTGGGCTGACCCAGGCACGCAAGCTCGCGATCGACACCGAGGCGGCATCGCAGCTGGAGCTCAGCGGCAAGATCGAGCCGCGCACGAGCGCAGCGGCGGCCAAGGCGGCATCCGCACGCTACGAGCGCAGCGACGACGCGTGGCAGCGCGCCTACGTAGCCGCGCAGAACGCGGCGTGCAGCGCGGATCCCGACTGCACACGCGTGCGCCATGCTGCCGCCGAGGCGCTGGACCAGCAAAAGGACATCGACGAAAAGCTCAGCGCGGCCAGCGCCGTGCGGACCGCTGTCGCGAGCAACCCCGCGCTCTCGAAGCAGCTGACGGACGCCGTGATCCCCGAGCAAGGCAGCCAGTCGCTCGACCGCGCCAAGCAAGCGACCGCGCATTTCTACGAGGCGTGCAAAGATCTGAAGTGAGCGCAGGTGAGGAAGGGTGAAGGGGGGTGAAGGAGGGCCAAGGGCCCGGACCGAGCACCCTGAGACACGGACGAGCCCTCAACCAAGCGACAGCCCGAGTAGCTCGCCAAGCTCCTCGAGCGCGATGCGATAGTCGCCGACTTTGATCGTGGCCATGCCCATGGCGCGCGCTGGCTTGAGATTGCCACCGATGTCGTCGAGGTAGGCCACTTGCGCCGGCGCAAGGCCGAGCTGACGACACGCGAGCTCGTAGATCCGCGGGTCGGGCTTGCGCACACCGGCACACGCGGACTCGATGAACACGTCGAACTCCGAGCGCAGCAGGTCCATCTTGCGGGTCTGATCGTCGGAGAGCCAGTTGTTCGTGAGCGCGGCGGTGCGCAGTCCTGCGTCGCGGAGCTTGCGAATCGCGGCCACCACGGCTGGGCGGACCTGAGTCTCGTCCGCCACCTTGTTCATCAGCTGGCGCGCCGAGATCGCGGTGCCGCGGGCCTTCAGCTCGTCATCGAACGCCCGGAAGAACTCCTCCATGGCGAGCTCACCGCGCTCCAGGCGCGCCCACGCACCCGTGGCGCCGCCTTCGACGATCGCACGGTTGAGCGTGTGCGAAGGCAAGCCCTGGTCATGCTCGTAGTCAGCGAACACCGAAAGCGGTGAGTCCAGCACGACGCCGCCCAGATCGAAGATGACCGCTACGATTGACACCGTGCGCTTCGTATCCGAGTTGGGGACGAGTCTCAATGTGGGCATTTTTGTCTATGCTCCGCGCTCGGAGGCGTCCGGCACGTGGTAGCTGATCGCAAGTCGGGGCTCGGCCCCTATGGGCCTCTTGCGCTCGCATGTGCGTTGACGCTGGTCTGCGCCGCATGTCGACGCGCGCCTACGAGCTCGGCGAGGCCGATCGCATCCGTGGACGGGACCCGCGTCGCATGCGCAGCGCGAGCCGATGCGGCGCTGCCGTTGCCCGGCACGAACGCAAGCCAGGGCACGCTCGAGTATTGGCTCGCCCGCTACTCGCCGGATCAGCTCGACGCACCGCTGCTCAGTCATGCCGACATTCTCGCATACGACGAGCGCACTGGCCGGCGGCCCGATCAATCGGCTGTGAGCCAGCGTGATCTGCGCGCGCCGATCGACGCGCTGGCGCTGGCCGCGGAGCTGCAGGAGCGCGTCGGACAGATGCGTCAGGAGATCGAGCGCGGCGTGCTGGTAGACGCCAACGGGCACGCGCTCGACGCCAAGCAGCGCGCAGCGTTCGCGGCAGCGGTGCCGGCGCTCGCGCCGCGCCTGCGCGTGATGCTGGTCGCCGCGCCGCTGCGCTGCGGTCCGTTTCCAGGCGCGCTCTACAAGATGCCGATCGTGCCGAGCTACGACAAGAACGCCTGCGGAACGTTGCGCGCGCAGGAGGCCGTCCAGGTTTTGGCGACGACGCCAGAAGGCATGCTGCTCGCGCGCTCGCGCTACTCGCTCGGCTGGCTCGACGCCTCGGCGCAGCTCTCCGAACCGCTCAGCGACGCCCACGCCGAGCTCTGGGTGCACGGAGCACGCGTATCGTTGAACGAGGACACGACGCTCTCGGAAGCGTCGGCCAAAAAGCAGAAGGGCGCGTCCCTGCCCCTGCGCAAGCACACACTTCTGCCGGTCGACACGAGCGGCGCGCTCGTCGCCACGGATCACGGGATACGAACAGTCGCCATTCCGTCAGCTGCCACGAATGTAACGCGCGACCTGACGCGGCGCGCGCTGCTGACGACCGCGTTTCGTTTCGTCGACTCGCCGTACGGCCTTGGCGATGCCAACGGCGGCCGCGACTGTTCGGGGCTAGTGCTTGACGTGTTCGACACGTTCGATCTCGCGCTGCCACGCTACAGCGGCTGGCAGGCCGACGCGGGCAGCTACGCCATCGATCTGCGCGGCGCTTCCGAGTCCGAGAAGCTTCGTCGCTTGGACGTGGCCGCCAAGAACGGCGTGGTGCTGCTCTATTTCCCCGGGCACATCATGCTCTACCTCGGGAAGACCGAGGCGGGTGTGCCGCTCGCGCTGCATGCGCTGGGCGAGTACGCACGCCCATGCGCAGGCGGCGGCGAGACGATCGTCGATGTTCAGCACACGGTCGTGAGCACGCTCGAGCTCGGTCGCGGCAGCTCACGCAGCTCGTTCCTGGAGCGCATGACCCGCCTGGTGGTTTTCGGTCGCGAACCCCCACCAGAATTGCTGACAGCGCTCTTGCCGCGGCAAGCCGAGCCACCGCACGCCCCGGCGAGCGATGCAACGTGCAGCGACACGACTGACGCGCGCATCTTCGTTTCACCGGCCGTTCCACTTGCGGGAGTCACGCTCCGCGCCATCGCGACGAGCACGCGCGAGCTGGGCGATGCGCAGCTGCGTCTGTTCGACGACCGGGGCTCGCTGGCGTCATTCGACGTGCTAAAGCTCGGCGGACCGCCCTACAGCATGGTCGCCCGCAGCGATCATCCTCACGCTGGACGCTACACGGTTGTGCTCGGCAGCGGCTCGCACGTGCTCGCGTGCAGACGCATCCGCGTGCACGACGCACCGCTGGCAGCAGCCCCCATACCAGCTGACGCGCCGATTTGGGAACCCCGCTGGCGCTGGGAGCGCGACACCGAAAACCTCTGGTCGGCGTTCGTCGAGCGCTTGTTCGACGGTCCACCCGACGACGATCAAACCTGGACCAGCTTGCACGCCCTCTTGCGCGACAGGAATCGAAACCTGCTCTACGACCACCTCGGCCTCGGCGAAGAAGACAAGCTCGAGATCGTGCCCGACTGCGCCGACCTACCGTATTCGCTGCGCGCCTACTTCGCGTGGAAGCTTCGCTTGCCGTATGGGTTCCGGCTGTGCTCGCGTGGACGACGCAACCAACCGCCGACCTGCGGCGAGCTACAGACCACGCTCGGCTCGCGCGCGACGCCGAACGAGGTGCAGGCGTTCTCGCAATTCGTCAACCGCGCGGTGCGACCCGGAGTGCACTCGGCCACAGGTCGCACGCATCCCGCGGATTCCGAGACGGATCTGTACCCTGTGGCGCTGGAACGCACGTCGTTGCCGCCGGGCACCGTGTACGCCGATCCGTACGGCCACGTGATGATGATCTCGAAGTGGTTCCCCGAGCACAGTGTCAAAGGCGGTGACTACGGAGTCCTGATGGCAGCGGAGGCTCAGCCGGACGGCACCGTTGGACGTCGTCGCTTCTGGGAAGGCTCGTTCTTATTCGATCCGAACACGGACAGCGTGGGTGCGGGCTGGAAGCAGTTCCGCCCCCTCGTGTACGACGCTAAGACGCACACCGTCACGACACAAGACAACGCGGCGCTCGAGCACTCGGTCGATCACGCGCGCTTCAGCATGCAGCAGTACCAGGGCAGCCGCGAAGACTTCTACGATCGCATGGACACGCTGATCAACCCCGAGCCGCTCGACCCGCACGCACGTATGAAGAGCTTGGTGGATGCGCTGGCGGAAGCCGCCGAGCGCCGCGTGCTGGCGGTCGACAACGGCGAACACTATCTACGCGAGCACCCGAGCGCCGTGATCGACATGCCCAACGGCAGCGCCATCTTCGAGACCGAAGGCGCGTGGGAAGACTACGCGACGCCGTCGCGTGACATGCGCATCCTGGTCGCGCTCGACACCGTCCACGCGCTGCCCGATCGCTTGCGCAAGCGTCCGGAACGCTTCGCGCTGCCGCCGCACAGCGATGCCGAAAAAGTCGCGCAGCAGCTCGAAGCCGAGCTCGCCGCGGAGCTGCGCGCACGGTTCTTCACGTACACGCGCAGCGACGGCTCGCCACGAACGCTCACGCTCGCGGATCTCGCGCAACGCGCGGCCGCGCTCGAAGTCGCTTACGACCCAAACACGTGCGTAGAAACGCGTTGGGGAGCGGCGCCGGGCTCCGCCGAGGCGAGCACGTGCCGACGCAGCGCGCCGGCCGCGCAGGTCGCCGCGCTCGAGCGCTTCCGCACCTGGTTCCATACGCGCACGCGCCCACCACGAGCGCCCTGATCGCATGCGCGTGCTGGCCCAGCGGCGTATAGTGGCCTGCGAGCCATGGCCCCCAAACTGCAGCGCCGAGAGTTCCTGACGCGCGGCGCGAGCGCGCTACCCGTGCTCGCGCATGCAGGT
>JADGRF010000008.1 GCA_017881055.1 Sandaracinaceae bacterium | reverse complement strand
GCGCGCGGACATCGGCGCGCGTCGGCAGAGGTGGCCGCGCTCGGCGAGCGCTTGCACGAGGTGGTGCGCTGATCAGCCCGCCGCGCTTACGCCGAGCAGGGGATCTTCGAGCTGTCATACGCGGCTGTCGTCGATGAGCCGCAGCGCTCGCAATCGACCTCATGCCGACGCCACTCGGTTACGTGCGGTCGGTGGTTGCGCAACTCCAGCTGCTGGTAACAGGGGGCCGAACGGTTACCGCGCAGACGGCATGATCGCATCGACGTCGTGCATGGGCGTTACCAAAGCGGAGCGAACTGCTCTGCCAAGGGCTGCGCCAGCGGGGCCTGGAATCCAGGTCTTCGGACCGCTTGACGTCGTGCCCCTTTGCAATGACATTCAATGGGTTGCTGTGGTCTGCTGCCGATCCCGGCGCAGGGGCGCTGGCTGGGCGCCGTAGTACGCGGCCACTACGCGTACTACGGGGTGCCCGGCAACCTCGACGCGATGGCGTCTTTCCGCACACAGGTCACGCGGCACTGGCTGCCCGCGCTCCGAGGCCAGCGCGACCGCACGAAGTGGCGTCGGATGAACCGCCTCGCCACACGCTGGCTTCCGTCGGTCCGCACCACGCATCCTTGGCCAGACAAGCGACTTGACGTGACAACCCGAGGCAGGAGCCGACAATGACATTCAATGGGTTGCGGTGGTCTGCTGCCGAGGCGGCTCAACGGAGCGCAAGCACGCCCCAGCTCGGCTGATGAGAGCGGGAGTGCAATGAACTTTCGAACGGCGCGAATCCTGGTCCCTGTGCTGGTGCTCACTGCGTGCACCGGCCAAATAACCGGTGGCCTGAGTTCAGGAGGCGGGGCCGGGGCTGGCCCGCTCACGCCTGGCAGCGGTGGGGCCAACAGCTCGCCGGGCGGCGGGGGCCAGGGTGCGCTCGACTGCACGACCGCGCATGCGTCGGCGGTGCGTGCACGCCTGCTGTCGGCCAGCCAGTACACCAACACCGTCCAAGACCTTTGGAAAGTAAAGACTGACGCTGCCAAGGACTTCGGCGGAGCCGTATTTGCACAGCTCACCGACGTGGACGTGGAGCACCGGGCCAACGCGGCTTCGGCGATTGCGCACGATGCGGCAACCAACTTGGCGAACTGGGCACCCTGCGTTCCGCCGGCGGTGCCCGCCGCAACCTGCGAACAACAGCTCATCGATCAAGTGGGAGCGAATGCCTATCGACATCCGCTCTCGATAGACGAAAAGACCCAACTGACGGCGCTGTTCGATGCCGGGGTCAAAGAGAAAGACTTCGCCACCGGTGTCGAGTGGATGATGACCGGGCTGATCCAATCACCGGATTTCCTCTACCAGCTGGCCAAACCGTCCGCCACGGAGCATCCCGGTCAGGTGCTGCCCCTATCGCCCTACGAGTACGTGAGCCGACTCTCCTTCTTTATGTGGGACTCGACCCCGGACGCAATGCTCTACGCGTCCGCGGCGGCCGGTGACTTCGCTGACCCTGGCAAACTGCAAGCGCAGGTGACGCGGATGGTGCAGGACACGCGGTTCAGTCGTGGCGTCGAGGGCTTCTTTTCGACTTGGTTGAGGCTCAATGCCTTTCATGAGGTGGCACGCGACGCGGTTGGCGCCAACGGCACGCCCTTCGATGACGCAGTCGTCAAGGCGCTCGCGGTATCGCTGCTGAAGAGCGCGACCCAGGTTTACGCGACCGGTCAAGCGAACATATCGAGTCTGTTCGAAGGAAGTACGTACTATTTCAACGACACGCTACGTAAGTATTATGGCTTGCCTGGAACGGGCACCGACTACACGCCCATGCCGATGACGGGCGAGGACCGACGAGGCATTCTCACTCATCCGGCGCTGCTCGCGCTCCTCGCCCGGCCGAAGGAGAGCTTCCCGATCGCTCGCGGCTTGTTCGTCCGCCGGACACTGCTCTGCCAGGACATCTCGTTGCCCGTCGGCATCACGGTTCCCCAACTCCCTCCCATCGCCGATGGGGTCAGCACAAGAGACCGGCTCGAAGCGCATGTGCGCGATCCTTTCTGCAAGTCGTGTCACTCGGCGATCGATCCACCAGGCTACGCGCTGGAAGGCTTCGATGAGGTTGGACGGTTCCGCGCCATGGACCACGGCAAGGCCGTCAATTCCTCTGGCACGATGACGGGCGCAGCGGACCTCGACGGGGACTTCAGCAAGGGTGATCAGCTTCTCGCCAAGCTGAGCAACAGCACGGCGATCAAGACCTGCTTCGCGCAGCAGTATCTCCAGTACGCCGTCGCACGTGGCATCGAGTCTGGAGATACGTGTTCGGTCGATGCGCTCGGCAAGGGCTTTGCCCCGAGCGGAGACCTGAAGCAGTTGGTGGTCGCGATCGCAGGAAGCGACACCTTTCGTTTACGACTGTCCGAAGGAGTTGGACCATGAAGCTGTCGATTCATCAGCAGGTGCGTCGCCGCGACCTGATGAAGATGCTGGGCACTGCGGCCTTGGCGCTGCCGGTTCTGGAACTCTTCGAGAGCAAGGGACGCGCGCAGGCCCCGGTCAAGAAATCTAAGTACGCAGTGTTCTGCTACACGCCCGACGGCGTGAACCAAGGCGCCTTCTGGCCCACTGGAGGTGCTACTGACTTCAAGCTGAGCCGAATTCTCACGCCGTTTGAACCGTATCGCGACAAGTTGCTGGTCCTCGGTCCGCAGATGAATGGCACGAACGTGGCCAACGGCACCGGACTCGCCTACATCGCCGGGACACCGCAACACGAAGCCCCTGTTACCTTGGCGGCGCGGGTGGGGCGCAATAACGGTATGCCGGGGCTTCCCTACCTGGATCAACTCAGCGCGGTGAACAAGGTCGACGGACCGTCGATCGATCAAGTCATCGCCAATGCGGTGAAGGGCGATAGCAGCTTCGGCTCCCTCAATTTCGGACTGCATCCCATCGGCGGCGACACCCCCTCCGATATCAACTTTCAGGTGGATGGCACGTCGATCAAGCGGCTCTCCAGCGCGGATGAGGCGTGGAACTACGTTTTTGGCAATCCCGTAATGAGCGGCGCCACCTCGAGTATTTCGGCAATCAACAAGCACACTGCCGTCAGCGACTTTTTGCACGCACGCTTTGGAGCGTTGTTGCCTACGCTCAGCGCGGCGGACCGCCTGACCCTCGATGGGCATCTCACCGCCCTCAAGACCTACGAAGATCGAGTGAAAACCCGCCTGCAAGCAACTGGACAAGGCAGTGCCGCGTGCACCAGCCCCAAGCGTGCGATGGTAGTCAGTGATTCGGACGCGGTTCGAACCGGCGCCGACACCGAGACCCTCTGTCCATTCTACATGGACCTCATCGCGACCGCGTTCTCCTGCAACCTCACGAAGGTCGCTTCAGTCACCTTCGGGTACCCAGGCGGCGGTGATGCTGGCGGTCTGCGAATGCCCTGGCTCGGCTTCACCGATCCGATGCACTTCGTCTCGCACCATGGTGGCAATCCGACGCAGTTAGACAAGTACGCGCAAATGAGTACTTGGATCGCGTCGCAGATCGCCGGCCTCATGCAGCGCCTGGCGGCGCTTCCGTCCGCGAGTGGCAGCGGCACAGTGCTCGACGAGACGACGATCTACTGGTTCAATCGCCACGGGGATGGCGATTCACACTCGAACCACGCGCTTCCTGGCGTGTTGCTCGGAGGCACGGGTGGCTATTTCAACATGGGTCGCGTGCTTGCGCTGCCCCCCACCAATCCCACGCAGGTCTTGATCTCGATTGCCAATGCGATGGGGGTCGATGTGCCCAGATTCGGCGAGCAAGCATTCGAAGCGACGTCACCGCTGAACGGACTCACAAGCTGAGGTTCTCGGCAGCCTAGCTAAGCGCAGGGCCATCGCAGCTCGGTCAAGGGCACTGGGGCGGATGCATGAAAGCAGAGAACGGAGCTGCTGAGCCGCGCGGAGCGGGAGGAGCTTCAGCTGCTCCGACGCGACAACCGGCGGCTGTTGATGGATCCGCGACGCATTGACGCCCTCGTCCTACGCGCCGCGTGCTCCGAGGATGCTGTGCCCCGGGCAACCTGTGTGGACCTCACGTCGCGTTGCGGCGCGGCGGTCGGCGCGCGCGAGGCCCCTCGACCCCGGCCACGGGCACGGGCACGGGCAAAAGGTATGCAGTGATGAGGGAGCGCTATGAAACGACTATTCCATGCGAACACCGGATTGATCCTACTCGCACTGGCCTCGGGGACAGGATGCGCGTCGACGCCGTCCTCGCCTGCTAGCGCGGGGTCTGGCGGTTCGTCGCCAGCAGGCGGAATGGCGGGCCATGGCGGAGCGGGCACCGCGGCGCAAGGCACCGCCGGATCCACCGGCGGGAGCACGGCCAGCGCGTTGGACGCTGGGGGTCTTGCCAGTGACGGGGCGCTGGGGTCCGGCGGGGCGGGATCGAAGACAGTCGATGCATGGCCTCAGGCCGGCGGCCCCGACGGGACGTTTCGTGTCGACGTCGACGGTGCGCCGACGACCTGGAGCGTGGCGACGCACACGAACGTCCTGTGGCAGACCGACCTGGACAACGAAGGCCAGGGCGGCATTGCCGTCTCGGGCGACCTGCTTTTCCTGACGACCTTTCTCCCCTTCACCGGCTCGAAGACCAGCCTCTCGATCGAAGGCTACGCCATCGATCGAAAGACCGGCGCGATCAAGTGGAGAACCAAGCCGCTGATCGGCAACGGCCTCGTGAGCGGGATGGCCTACCAGTACAGCGATGCGACGTCGTGGACGCCCATCGCCGACGGCAAGTACGTCTGGTTCTTTAACTCGGCCGGCCACATGGGGTGTTGGGACGTGACCGGAACGCCCGACGCTTCCGGTTTGCTGGCTCCGTTGTGGGAGGCCGACTTCGCCGGCCAGGATCCGGCGTTCCCGTCCAACCGCCAGCACGAGCCGTTCATGACCGGCAACGACGTCGTCATCACGTCGCCGCTGGGCATGGGAATGGGCGATCCCGCGTCGGCGCACCCGGGATGGAACTACCTACACGGCATCGATAAGATGACGGGCAAGACGACCTGGGTTGCAGAGGACGCGTCGACCTTCTTCAATACGGCCGTGATGGGGAAGCTGCCCGATGGAACCGCGGCGGTCGTGCACGGACGGGGCGGGCCGCATGGCGTGCCGGAGCAGCCGGTCGGCCTCAGCCTGACCAGCCTTGCGCCGGGCAGCCAGGGCAAATCGATCTGGCAGTTCAACTCGGGCGCGGCGCCGACCTGCACCGGCGGCAGCGCCACGCAGCCGCAGATGTGCAGCGGTGGATCGGGAACCGCACTCTACAACATGAGCTGGGACAACAAGTACGCCTACTGGTTCACCGAACCGTCCAACGAGATCCTGACAGTGTTGGACATCAACACCGGCAAGCCCGTGCATGGCTGGTCACTGGCGAAGATGGTCGACATCCGCCGCTGGGACACCGCCACGAAGAACTACGTCAGCATGTCGGGTGTGGACGTGAACATGACTGCCGACTGGGAGTATCAAGGGATGATGCACGTCGTCCCCGACTGGCACTCCAACATCGTGGCGAACGGCTACGCCTGGTTCCTGACCGTTACGAACAACAACGGTCGCTGGGGCGTCCACACCGGACCGCCCCACTGCGTGGGCCGCGTCAACGTCGAGACCGGCAAGGTCGAGTACCTCGAGGTGCCCGTCGGTGTGCAGCGGACGGCCGGCGCGCCGGAGCAGCTCATCTATGGCCAGGACATCATGACCACCGCCCAGGACGCCATGGGCAATGACGTCGCCGACGATGCCTCGCGCTCGCACACCGATGGCTGGTCGATCCCGGCGTTCTATCCAGCGCCGATCCTGCTCGGAAACAAGCTCTATTTCGGGACCACGCTGGGCATCACCTACGTCATCGACGCCACGGCCAAGGTGTTGGACGAGAACGCCATCCTCGGCTACGGCGACCTCGGCCCGCTTGGACAGACCTGGAGCCTGGCCGCGCCTAGTTTCGCAGGCGGCATCCTCTACCATCACAGCAGCAAGCAGGTCGTGGCGATCAGCGTGGGCGCCACGAAGTGACCGCTCCGATGTGCCGTCGCTACCGACCCCCGCGCCCACCACGAAGGCCGCAAGTAACAGACGGGATGGAGTGGCGGACTTACTGTCGAGCTTGCAGCTGACGCTGGGCGGATGCCCCGCCTGAACACCCGACCACGGGACATTTCTACTTGCGGATGCCAGACGGCTTCGCAGTTTGGGTGACTATGTCACCTCGGGCCCGATGCCCCTTTCATCCCGGCTATGAGCCGCCTCCACCGATCTGGCGTACCGCGAGTATGCGGGCGTCGGGCGCTTGCCGAGCTGGTGGTCGCCTCAAGCCCAAACAGTGACGCATGGGTCGCGAGCCGCACGCGAGGCGCCTTCCCAGGCGTTACTGTTTTAGCGCCCGTGTCTACGGTCGATGTGCGATTCCAGCTGGCGGGTGGCGGCGGCAAAGGCATCGCGCATGGCGACGTACACGTCGGTGTGTGCCGGATCCTTCGTACCACCTTCGCGGTTCACGACGATCTCCGCGCCAGGCGTGTGGATGTCGATGCGAACGTCGAAAAGGTTGCCCTGGGCATGACGGAGATGCGGCGCCTGGACGGTCACGCGGCAGCTGGTGATCTGGCCTGCGAATCGCTCCAGCTTTTGTACCTTCTCGCGAACGCGGTTTTCTACGGCTTCAGAGCGTTCCATGTTGTGAAAGGTGACGGCCGTCTGGATGGGCATGTGTAGAGCCTCCTGTTGTTTTTAATACGCCCCTCTGCGCGCTCCGCAAGAGGTCATTTCGCGGCAAAATTGAGGTCCAAGTCACGCAGCTTATCTTCCAATTCGATCTTCTGCTCCATGCGCTGGCTGGACAGCTCCACGAGCTTGCGACCGAGCTCGTCGGCTTGCTTCGTGATCTCCTCCAAGCGGCCGCTCAAGCGCTTGCGCAGCGCGCCCGCGCGCGGGTCTTTCTGAATCGCCAAGAGGTTCTGGCGCTCCTCGTCGGCGCGCTGGTTGAGCTGGTTCTGCTGGTCGGAGAGGCCGGCGAGCTGCGTGTCGATGCGACCGATCGCCTGCCGCGCATCCACGATCGGCTGCAGCGCGGCGCGTGCCTTCGGGTCGAGCGTCGAGGTCTCGAGCAGCTGCTTCAGCAGCTCGGGCGCTTTGTCGTCCCAGATGGTGAGCGAGATGTGCGAGGGCGAGCGCTCGATCACCTTGAGTGTGGCCTTGCTCTGCCCTGCCGGCACGATCACCGGAATGAAGTAGCCGTCGCTGAGCGTCTCGATGTCCTTCGGCGGATCGACCAGCGCATAGGCGTCACCCGCGCGCGCTTGACGCGCCAGCACGCGAATCGGCTTGTCGCTGGGCTTGGTCTCGACGCTCCAGTTGGTCACGACGCGCGAGAACGTCTCGACCTCCATCACACCGCGCACGATGCGCGCGATCTTCATCTCGTCGCCGCTGCCGCCGTCGTTCCAGGAACGCACCAGGATCGCGGGCTCGACCGCGAACGGGATCGTCGCCATGTCGTGGCTCGCGATCGCTTCCGAGAGACCTTCGCCAACGAAGCTTCCGCCTGAATAAATGCTGATCGGCCCCGGCTCGAGCACGAAGTCCGTGTCGTTCTTGAAGCGCACGACGCGGTACGGGTTCTGCTCGTAGCCTTGGCCACCACCGCCGGGCTTGAACAGAAACGTCTCATCGCCGGGCACGAGCTGGTTCACCAGCGCGACCATGCTCGCGCTGCCGTCGGGCAGCGTCACGCGGTCCGCGAGATCGAAGCGCGTGAGCCCCGCGATGCGCTTGGCCGAAGCCTGCGGCGCCACGCTCTGCGCGAGCGCTGCCGCCATGTTCATCATGGGCGGAGCCGCGGGCGCGTAGGACGGGGACGGTGCGCTCGTCACGCCAGCGGCGTTGCGCGACCGCATGGCTTTCTTTTCCGCGCGCCCGCCCGAACCACCGGCGCCGGACTTGCTGTCAGCCAGCGCGCCCATGTCCATTTCCATCTCGGCCTGCGCCATCGGCGCGGCTGCAGGCATCGGCGCGGCTTCGGACGCGCTGCCGTACGTGGTTTCGCCGAGCGCGACCTGCGCGTGCTTCTGCACGCCACTGGCGGTGAGGTCGGGCCGTTCCACCTGCTCGGGCGTGTGCAAGTCGTAGCGGAATGCGAGCGGCGCGCCCGACGTGAGCCCGAGCGAGACACCATTCCAGTTCTCGCCGCTGACGTTCGACACCACGGCCCAGGCTTGCAAGAGCGCCTTGCCGGAGGCGTCTTCCGCGAGCACCAGGCGATACGTCGGCTTCCAGAGCGGCGCCTGCGCCACGTAGCTCACGGCGAGATCGTGCTTGCCAGGGCTGGCGAAGCGCACGACCACGTCGACCTGCTGGAACATGCCCTCGCCCGCAGTCGCGTCGAGATGCCGGTCGAGCTGCATCGCCAGATCGCCGTCGCGCAGCGTGATGTTCTGCACCTGCGACAGGCGCACGACTTCCAGCGTGTCGCCGTCGAGCAAGGTCAGCTTGTGATCTTCGAAGTCGTTGCCGGGAGCGACGCCGCTGCGATCCATCGGCATCGGGCGCGGCTCGGGCGCCATGCGCTCGACCATCACGATGCGTCCCTGCACGGTGCGCGAGCGCGTTTCAACTGACACACGCGTGCCGCGCAGCGCGTCGAGCACGTCGCTCAAGTGGCCGTTGCCGGGCGTGAGCATGGAGAGCGCGGCGTCCTGCCAGACCTTCGGGTCGAGCGGAATCGAGACGCTCAGCGTCTTGCCGGAGCCGCGATCGATCACCGTCAAGCTCTTGAGCAGGTCGTTGACCTGGTCTTTGCGCACCTTGAGCGTGAGCTTGTCGCCGTCGATCACGCCGTGGCGCTCGAAGTAGCCCACGCCGTTGCGGTAGAGCACCACGTGCTCGAGCGAGAGTGGGCTCTGCGTAGTAGCGAGCGCCGAGCGTCCGTGCGCACAGCCCGTAACCGAAAGCGCGACGACTGCTGCCAAAGCAAGCTTGTTCATGAGGTGCCTCGTTACAAACAAGGA
Source organism: Sandaracinaceae bacterium (assembly GCA_017881055.1). Taxonomy (GTDB): domain Bacteria; phylum Myxococcota_A; class Polyangia; order Polyangiales; family JAFGIB01; genus JADGRF01. Next base: position 12,595 of record JADGRF010000008.1, on the reverse strand, counting down.
CGCACCAACCCACAAAACGGTTTACCGAAGCCAAACAGTGTCGCATGGGCGGCGAGCCGCAAGCGAGGCGCCTTCGGTTTCGAGGAGCGCGCGGAGCGGACTTCTCGTCCGTGAGCACGCACCGCAGAAAGTGAAGGCGGATCGCGCCGCGGATCGCCGGCCAGGCGGTGCTGTTTCAGAATCGGAGGCCGCCGGTGGCGTATAGCGCGACAGCCGACGAGCCATCGCCCGTCACTTTGTGCAGACGCAGGTCGCCGCCGAAGAAGAACGTGCCGCTGAACGTGTCGATCACGCTCACGCCCGGAGCGAAGAAGAAGTCCGTCACGGTCTTGCGACCAAGGGTCTGTGGATGCGGATTCTGCGTGCCGAAACCCAAGCCCAGCCAGAGCGACGGACGAATGATGATGTTGCTCACCCAAACGTCGTAGCCCGCCTCCACGTGACCGAACATGTAGTTGGCCGAAGAGTTCACGGACGCGCCGGGGGCGACGAAGGTGCCTGTCTTCAGCGTGTCGCTCGAGCCCAAGAAATACTCGTAGCCGAGACCGACGAAGAGCTTGAAGTCGAACTCGTAGCCGAGGCGCAGACCGAAGCCGAGGCCGTACGGGTCCACGCTGAAGACCTTGTCGGTGTCGAAGCCCCAGCCCAAGAGCAGGCCCGCTTCGAACTTCTTGTCCTTGGCCGGGACCACGTCTTTCGCGTCCTCGGGAGCGGCGGCCTCAACCTTCTTGGGCGGCGTCTTCTCCTCTTCGGGTGGCTTCTCCCAGGCGGCGGGCTCGGGAACGGCTTCTTCCTTCTTCTTGTCGTCGGTGGAGTCCGCGCTCTTGTCGTCGCTGGGCTTGGTCTTCTTGTCGGACTTCTTGTCGGACTTCTTGGGCTTCGCGGAGTCGCCCATCATGTCGTCCAAACTCTTGGACTCGGGGGCGCTGCCGCTATTTTTCTTGGTCTTGCCCGAGGCTGCCGCGGGGCTCGCGGGCACGATGAAGCCCAGCAGAGAAGCCAGTGCCACTGCCAAAACTACGCGCGCGTGCGTTGCTCGCATTCCGCAATCTCCCCGTCGACGTTGGGACTGTGTGTACTTCATGCGCAGCACGAAGGGAAGATCATCCCAAGGTAGTGCTCACACGCGCGAGTGTGTCATCCCGGAGAGCCGAACGCTGCTCCGCGGGTCATCACGCAGAGCCGAAGGCTGCTGCGCGGTATGTGATTAAAGAAGAACAGGGCTCGGGATTGCTCCCGAACCCTGGCTTTCACGCAACGAAGCGCTTGCGCTTAGAAGCGCATGCCGCCGGTGGCGAGCAGGGTCAGCGCGTTCGCGCCGCCAGTGACGAAGATGTGCTGGTAGCGAAGGTCAACGCCGACGAAGATGTCCGGCGCCACGTCGTAAAGAAGACTGCCGCCAAGCGCGATGTAGGCGTCTGTCTCGCCACCGCCGACCGTCGTTCCGAGGATCGTAACCGAGGGCGTGGAGATGTTGGCGAGACCAAGACCGATGCCCGGGCGAACCGTGAGCTTGTCGGCCACGGCCACGTCGTAGCCGCCTTCGAGCCCGAGCTCCCAGATGTTCACGCTCTTCTCGCCGAGATAGTAAACGAAGCGACCGCCGAGGAAGATCTTGTCGAGGTTGTAGCCGCCGCGCACGCCAAAGCCGAGGCCCCAGGGATTGCCACTGCCGCTGTCGGTGCTGAAGCCGTAGCCAAGGAGCAAGCCCGCGCTGATCTTCTTGCCAGTGGATGCCGCAGCTGTGTCGCTGCTGGCAGCGGCTTCGGAGGGAGAAGGAGCGGCGACCGGTTCTGCAGGAGCCGTGGTGGCATCGCCGCCAGTCGCATCGCCCGCGCCATCTTGCCCCATCGCCGTACCCGCCATACTGAGCAGAAGGGCCACACACCACGCTAAGTTACGGATCTTCATGCACTGTCTCCTGGTTGACTCGTAGGGATGCGCGGCACTGCAGCCTCGCGGCCACGCCCGATGCGCCCGCATCACGTGAGCGGGAAGCTATAATAAACAGGAAACAATGCGCAAAAAACGGCACGCCGGAGGGTGCTTCTCAGGGATGCTCGGGGGGCGGTCGAACGGGTTCTAGGAGCAGCGCGTGCAGCAGCGGCGCGAGATGGTGCTCGGGCATCAAGCGATGCGGCGGGATTCCCACGCCGATCACGATCGGGTGATGCGCCAACGCGGCGACGACGACGCCGGCGTCGGCAGAGGCATCGACCCAGCTGACAGCGCTCGGGCCTAGCTTCCTCAGCAAGTGCTTGTACAAGCGCGTGTCGTTGGCGTACGTCGCGCCGTAGCCGAGGTGCAGCGCGACCACGCGCAAGCCTGCATGCCCATGCGCGAGGATGTACCGCTCGTACTGGTCTTCGCGCGAGTAGAGCGCATCGAGCAGCACGACGGAGTGCACGAGCGCGCTCACCTCACCATGCTCGATCACGGCGATGGCCGTCTCGTAGCCCGCGCTGTGCGCGACCAACGTGATGCTCGCCACGTCGTGCAACGTCTTCGGGCCGAGCTGCGCCGCCAGCGTCTCACGCAGCAACTCCTCCAAGAACGCGCGGAACACGCCGGGCTTCGCAAACGCGCCCGCGCGGCCACTACGTTTCATGAACGCAAGCTGCGGCACGATGAACAGCGAGTTGGTATGCGCATCGTCGTGACGCGCGCCGAGCTCCCAGCCCAGCTGCAACGCAGCACCTTCACGACAACGACTTGGCCCGCGACCCATCAACACCGAGACGCAGCCACTGTAACCATGCAGGAACACCACCAGCTGCAGCGGCCGACGCGCGTCAAAACCCGGCGGCGCATGAACGATCACGCTCGGCGCATCCGCAATGCGATAGGCGGCATTGCGCAGCGTTGCAGCCACGGTAAAGCCACCGTAAGCAGACGCGTCCGCGCTGACAGCTGGAACTCCAGCATCCGCACTTTGGGCACGGGCGCCGGCGCTCACACCGAGCACAATCAACATCGCGATCAGCGAGCCAGCCACGCTCACGAGTCTACGTGACCAACCCGAGCGTCGCGAATTGGGGTGTAGCCGCGAGCGCGCCCGCAGCGAGTTGAGGGAGTGCACTCCTGTGCATGACCGAGACGAGCGAGGACGTAAGCCGCGGGGACACCCCAAGGCGCGGCGCGATCACCCCGCGCTAAGCTGTTTGTCGAGCGCTAGCAAGACCGCGTCGCCCATGGCCTTTGTGCCGACGATCTTCTCGCCCTTCTTGGCGATGTCGCTGGTGCGCACGCCCGCGTCGAGCACGTCGTCGACCGCGGCATAGACGGCCGCAGCGAGATCGGTGCGCTTGACGGTGTGCTCGAGCAGCATCGCGACGGTCATGATCGCCGCGAGCGGGTTGGCCTTGCCTTGGCCTGCGATGTCGGGCGCCGAGCCATGCACGGGCTCGTAGAGCGCAGGGCCCTTGCCCACTGCAGCTGACGGCAGCAAACCGATCGAGCCGGTGCACGCCGCCGCGAGGTCGGAAAGAATGTCGCCGAACATGTTCTCGGTCACGAGCACGTCGAACTCGCTCGGACGCAGCACCAGCTGCATGGCGGCGTTGTCGACGTACATGTGCGAGAGCTGAACCTGCGGGTATTCCTTGCCAAGCTCGGTCATCACGCTGCGCCACAGCGCCATGACCTCGAGCACGTTGGCCTTGTCCACGCTCAGCAGCTTCTTCTTGCGGCCCATCGCGGTCTCGAACGCGACGCGACCGATGCGCACGATCTCGTCCTCGGTGTACGTCATGGTGTTGGCGCCGACGCGCTTGCCCGGCTCACCCTGGATGAAGCGCGGCTTGCCGAAGTACAGGCCTCCGACCAGTTCGCGCACCACCACGAAGTCGAAGTTGTCGGCGCGCTCCGCCTTGAGCGGGCTGGCATCGGCCAGCGCACGGAACAGCTTTGCGGGACGCAGGTTCGCGAACACCTGCATGTGCTCGCGCAGACGGAGCAAGCCCTTCTCGGGACGCTTGTCGGTGGGCAGCGCGTCCCACTTCGGACCGCCGCACGCGCCCATCAATACGGCATTCGCCTTGAGCGAGCGATCGAGCATGGCCTGGGTAATCGGCTCGCCGTGCTTGTCGATGCTCGCACCGCCGAACGGGCCGTGTTCGAGCGCGAGCGTGATGCCGGCGTGCTTGCACACGCGCTGCAGCACCTGCAGGGCCGAAGCCGTGACCTCCGGTCCGATGCCATCCCCTTCGAGCACGAGCACGTCGAGCGTTGCCATTGCAAAATCTCCGTTGGTTTTCGTCGCAGCGAACAGGACGTATTAATGCAGATGTGGGCCGAGGTAAAGGCAGTGGTCAGGGATCTGGCGTCAACGAAGCCAGAACCGACGAAAGGTCTCCGGGCAGCGCGGCTTCGAGCACCAGTGGCTCGGCACGCTGCGGCAGCTGAAGCTCGATCCGGGACAGATGTAGAAACGTTCGGTCCAGCCCGTGCTTGTGCTCGAAGTGGCGATTGCTCGGCTCGGCACCGTAGCGCGCGTCGCCGAGCACCGGATGGTCGAGCTCCGCGAGGTGACGGCGCACCTGATGCTTGCGGCCGTGCTCGGGTCGCACGCGCAGCAGCGAGTGGCCCGCGATGACTTTCTTGCGCGTGTAGCGCGTGGTCGCCTCACGCACCGTCTTTCCGTCTCGCAACGGCTTCTTGATGATGCCTTTGTCGTGGGTGATGCCGCGCACGAGGGCCGTGTAGTGCTTCTGGCCCGCAGCGAGTGCCGCCGATAGCTGCGCGACGTCGCTGCTCTGCTTAGCGAACAGGCACACGCCGCTGGTGCCCGCGTCGAGCCGATGCACGGCGAATAGCGGCGAAACGCCGAGCTGCTCCTGCAGGCGCTCGAGCAGCGAGCTTTTGTGCTCGGCCTCCGGAATGGTCGGCAGATGGGCAGGCTTGTCGACCGCGATCAGCGCGTGGTCCTGATAGAGCACGCGCAGCGGGGCAGGCGCCGCGGGCTGCAGGCACACCACACACTCCACGTCGTCGCTCTGCGGCATCATGTCGAAGGGCGCAAGCGACGAGACTGCGAGCCCGCGCCGCGCGAAGTCCGCGAGGTCGCGCGCCAGCGTCTCGGGATTGCACGACACGTAGAGCAGCGCGCGCGGTGACAGCTCGGCGATGCGGGCACGCACCAGAGGCGAGAGCCCGCGCCGCGGCGGGTTCACGAGGATCGCGTCGAAGCGTTGTTTCTGGTGCACGAGGTCGAGCAGCACGGCCTCGGCGTCCCCGGCACGTAGCGCGAGCCCCGCGATCTGCTGCTCCTGCGCCGCGCGCGTGAGCAGCGCGAGCGCAGGGTCGTAGCGCTCCACGAGCACCGCCTGCGCGCCGTGCTTGGCGAGCCACAGTCCGAGCGCGCCCGAGCCGGCGTACAGCTCGAGCACTCGCACGCCGGTGATCGCGCCGAGCGCCCGCGTCAGCTCAGAGCGCAGCTGCTCGGCCACGGCGAGCGCTTGACCACGATGTGCCTGCACGAACGCGCCGTAGGTGGCGTAGTGATACGGCCCTTCGGGAGCGATCGTGTCTCGCGCAACGTCCACGCCGAATACCCGCGCCGGCGCCTCGCCAAGCAGCTGGGCCGAGCGCGCCTCACGCTTGCCGAGCGCGACTCCAAGCACATCAGGCAGCTGAGCCATACGCTCCGCCAGCGCCAGCAACTTCGCTTCATCTCGGGCTTCACCGAGCAACGTGATCAGCACACCGGAGGCGTCCACTCCGCGCACCTCGCGCACGTCGATACCCGAGACCACGCCACCGACATGCGTCAGCTGGACACGTAGAGCGGCCACCACCGCCAACAGCTTCGGCGATAAGACCAAGCACTGCGGAATGTCCACGATCTCGTGACCACCGCGCGCATACAGCCCGATCTCGCCCGCCGCGGAGACTACGAGCTTCGCGCGCGTCCGGTAGCCAAAGCTCGGCTCTGCCGCCGTGAGCTGCGGCACGGCAAGGCCTGCGAGCTCGCCATGCCGTGCGACGGCCAGCTCGAGGTGCCCGCGCTTGCGTACCAGCTGCTCGGCCGTCGTCAGCGCCAAGAGCGGGCAGCCACCGCAGCGCGCGTGCACACAGACTTGCTGAACCGAGCTCATCCTGCCGACCTACCGCGCGCGCCGTGCTACGCGTTGGCCGCGGGCTGCGGCTTCGTCAGCTCCAACTGGTACGCCCGATGATTGAGCGCGGCCACGAACGCCTTCGCGCTCGCGATCACCACGTCCATGTCGGTGCCCTGCCCGCGCGATACGATGCCGTCCGCGGAGATGGCGATCGCCACTTTGCCCTGCGCGTCCGAGCCGCCGCTCAAGGCATCGATGTGGTACTCGTCCATGTGCACTTCACGGGTCCCGGTGCACTCTTTGAGCGCTTGCACGACCGCGTTCACGGGGCCGTTGCCGCCCGCTTCGGCCGTGTGCTCCTCGCCGTCGATGCGCACCGTGACACGTGCCCAGGGCGCAATCTGCGTGCCGCTGCGCGACTCGACCGAGACCAGCTCGAAGCGCACGGGCACACTGAAGACGTCGTCGGCCACGAGCGCGGTGAGGTCCTCGTCGTAGATGCTCTTCTTTCGGTCCGCCAAGCGCTTGAAGCGCTCGAACACCTGTTCCAGCTGTGCGCCGCTCAAGCGGTAACCCAGCTCGTTCAAGCGGTTGGTCAGCGCGGCGCGGCCCGAGTGCTTGCCGAGCACCATGCGCGACTCGGTGAGGCCGATCTCCTCCGGCACCATGATCTCGTAGGTGCGCCGGTCACGCAGCATGCCGTGCTGGTGAATGCCCGACTCGTGCGCGAACGCGTTGCGCCCGACGATCGGCTTACTCGCCGCTACCGCGAGCCCCGTCACTTGACTCACGAGCTTACTCACGTTCATCAGCTCGCGCGTGTTGATGCGCGTGTCGCAGCCGATCAAGTCCTTGCGGACTTTGAGAGCCATCACGATCTCTTCGAGCGCAGCGTTGCCCGCGCGCTCGCCGATGCCGTTCACGCAGCATTCCACCTGACGCGCGCCCGCCATGATCGCCGCGATCGAGTTGGCCACGGCCAGGCCCAGGTCGTTGTGGCAGTGCGTCGAGATGATCACGTCGGTCTTACCGGACGCCTTCACCACTCCCAGGATCTCACTCACGATGTGCGTGTACTCGTTCGGCATCGTGTAGCCGACCGTGTCGGGGATGTTCAGCACCTTGGCGCCGTTCTCGATCGCGCACGCGAACACTTCCTTGAGAAAGCCGAGCTCGGTGCGCGTCGCGTCTTCCGCCGAGAACTCGACGCTGGGCGCAGAGCCGGAGGCTGCTGCGCGTGAACCAGCGAACGATGCGCAGTGCTTCACGCCGCGTCGCACTTCTTCCAGCACCTGCACGGGCGTGAGCTTCAACTTGTGCTCCATGTGCAGCTTGCTGGTGGCGATGAACACGTGCAGACGCGGCTTTTTCGCGGCGGACAGCGCCTGCCACGAGGCCTCGATGTCCTGCTCGCGCGTACGACACAGGCCGGCCACTTCGCACTCGCTCACGACGCTCGCGATCTCGCGCACGGACTCCAGCTCACCCTGCGAGGCCGCCGGGAAGCCCGCTTCGATCACGTCGACGCCGAGGGCTTCCAGCTTACGCGCGATCCGCAGCTTCTCATCGAGCGTCATCGTGGCGCCCGGTGACTGCTCGCCATCGCGCAACGTGGTGTCGAAGATCCTGACGAGCTGCGGAGAGCGCGGGGAGACCTTGGTCGCTCCGCTGCTATGTGACTCAGTGTCCATGACGATTAGCTCTTCGCGATCGCGACCGGATGCACGCTGGACACGCGCCTGCGCTGCGTCGTGCGTTCGCCCTGCGGCGTCACGCCGTCTTTCACGAGCTTGTATTCGAGCGCGTCGACCATCGCGTCCCAGCTCGCGTGGATGATGTTGTGGTTCACGCCGACCGTGTCCCAGACTTCATCGCCATCGGTCGACTGGATCAGCACGCGCACGAACGAACCCGTGCCGCTGCCGCTGCTCAGCACGCGCACTTTGTAGTCGATCAAGCGGACGTCCTCGAGCGACGGGTAGAACTTGTCGATCAGCGAGCGCAGACCTTGATCCATCGCGTGCACCGGGCCGTTGCCCTGCGCTGTCGCGCGCGCGAGCTCGCCGCCGACTTCGATCTCGAGCGACGCCGTCGTGTCGAACGTGTCGCGCAGGCCTGCTTGATCGTCCAACCCGCGGGCTTGCGCGGCGGGGGAATCAGAAATACGGACGTTCACGCTCAGATCGCGCAGGTTGAAGTAGCAAGGCCGACGACCGAACGCTTCGTCGACCAGCAGCTTGAATGACGCAGCGGCGGTCTCGAACTGATAGCCGCGGTTTTCCAGCTCCTTGAGGCGCTCGAGGATCGCGCGGGCTTCGGGAGATTTCGCATCCAGCGTGAGGCCGAGCTCCTGTGCCTTCATCTCCAAGTTCACGCGACCGGACAGATCCGACACCAAGATGCGGCGCTCGTTGCCGACGCTCTCCGGCGCCACGTGCTCGTAGGTGCGGCTGTTCTTCTTCACGGCGTCGACGTGCACGCCGCCCTTGTGCGCGAACGCGCTCTGCCCTACGTACGGCTGCGCGTTCCAGGGCGTGCGGTTGGCGATCTCGTCCACGCTGCGCGACAGGTGCTTCAGCTGCTTGAGCTGCGCGTCGGTCATGCAGTCGAAGCCCATCTTGAGCTTCAGCGCGGGGATGATCGACACCAGGTTGGCGTTGCCGCAGCGCTCCCCGATGCCGTTCACCGTGCCTTGCACCATGCGCGCGCCCGCACGCACGCCGGCTAACGTGTTGGCCACGGCCAGCTCGCCGTCGTTGTGCGTGTGGATGCCGATCGGCGTGCCCAGCTTCGCGACCACGTAGCGCACCGCCGCTTCGACGACCTCCGGCAGCGCGCCGCCGTTGGTCTCGCACAGCGTGAGGTAGTCGGCGCCGCCGTCAGCTGCAGCTTGCAGGCATTTCAGCGCGTACTCGGGGTCGTCCGCGTAGCCGTCGAAGAAGTGCTCGGCGTCGAAGATCACCTCGCCTACGCGCTCTTTCAGGTAACGCACGCTGTCGTGGATCAGCTCGAGGTTCTCTTGCGCACTGATACGCAAGGCGTCGGTCACGTGCAACATCCAGCACTTACCGAAGATGGTGAGCGCGGGCGTCTCGGCCGCGAGCAGCATCGCCAGGTTGCCGTCCTGCTCGGGGCGGATACCGGCGCGACGGGTCGAGCCGAACGCGGTCAGCTTGGCGTTCGTCAGCCGCAGCGACTTCTTGGCCTCGTCGAAGAAGGCTTGGTCGCGGGGATTGCTGCCCGGCCAACCGCCCTCGATGAAGCGAATACCAAGCTCGTCGATCAGGCGGGCAATCTGCAGCTTGTCTGCCACCGAGAGGGCCATGCCCTCGCCCTGGGTCCCATCACGAAGCGTGGTATCATAAAGGATAACAGTCACAGCGCTTCTACTTCCTGTCTTCTTCTAAGGCCGTCGGGGCAGGAAACCATAGGCGCGGTGGGGGGATCGATCAAGTTGGCGGTGGCCTGGCAAAGGCCCGGAGCGCGCGGAGCGCGACGATGCCGAGCAGCACCGTGAGACCCGCATAGCCCGCGTGCTTGAGTACGAACAGCGGCAAGGCGTCGTGGCGAATATCGCCGAGCTGCTCGCCGTGCAGACCCGTGCACGCGCCGTAGATGCCGCTCGCCAGCACGCACAGCGCGCTCACGTGCAGCGCGATCACGAGCCAACGTGGCGCAGCTTCGCGGTAGGCCACGGGCATGAGCTGCGACGCGACGAACAGCACGGTCGCCAGCATGAACGCGCTCTCGCGCAGGCTCTGCGCGGGACCCGGCAAGACGCCCACGTAAAACATGGAACCGGGCGCCTGGGAGGCGACCACCTCCCACGCGCCGGCAAGCGCCGTCAGCGCATACACGGCGAGCGACAGTCGCAACGTGGCGTGCGCGGCTCGGGTCTCGGACATGCCAGCATGCTGGCCCAACACGCGCGGCTTTGGTAGTAACCGCCGCATGCTCGATCTGCGCTACGTGGTGGAACATCTCGACGAGGCAAGGGCCGCGCTCGCGCGCCGGGGCGAGGCGGCGGCCAAGAGCCTCGACCCGATCGCGGCGCTGGCTGCGCGACGCAGCCAGGTGATCGTGCGGCTGCAAGCGCTGCGCGAAGAGAAGAACGAAGCCAACGCCGCGATGGCCAAGGCCGACAAGCAGAGCGACGAGTTCAAGACCCGCCGTGAAGCGCTCAAGCGCATCTCGGATGAGATCAAGACGCACGAGGGTGAAGAGCGCGTGGTGCAGGCCGAGCTCGAAGCCGCGCTGCTCGGCGTGCCTAACATGCCGGCCGCGAACGTGCCCGACGGCAAGAGCAGCGACGACAACAAGGAAGTGCGGCGTCACGGCGAGAAGCCGAGCTTCGCGTTCACACCCAAGGACCACGTGGACCTCGGCGTTGCGCTCGGCATCTTCGACTTCGATCGCGGCGTCAAGCTGAGCGGAGCGCGCTTCACCGTGTTGCGTGGCCGCGGTGCGCAGCTGGAACGCGCGCTGATGATGTTCATGCTCGACCTGCACACGCGCGAGCACGGCTACGAAGAGATCTGGCCGCCCGCTCTGGTGAACGAAGAGAGCTTGCGCGGCACGGGTCAGCTGCCGAAATTCGCGGCCGATCTGTTCAAGATCGCAAGCTGGGAAGAAGCCGACCCGAAGCCCGACGCGCCCAAGCGCGATCTCTACTTGATCCCGACCGCCGAGGTGCCGATCACGAACCTGCACCGCGACGAGATCCTCGATGGCGACAAGCTGCCGATCAAGTACACGTCGTACACGCCGTGCTTTCGCAGCGAGGCCGGCAGCTACGGCAAAGACACACGTGGCCTGATCCGCCAGCATCAGTTCGACAAAGTGGAGCTCGTGCGCTTCGAGAAGCCCGAGCACGCCGAAGCCGCGCACGAAGAGCTGACCCGGCACGCCGAAGAAGTGCTGAAGCGCTTGGACCTGCACTACCGCGTCATGGAGCTGTGTGCAGGTGACATGGGCGCGGGCGCGGCACGCTGCTACGACCTGGAAGTGTGGCTGCCCGGGCAGAACGCGTTTCGCGAGATCTCCAGCTGCTCGTGGTTCACCGACTACCAGGCGCGCCGCGCGCGCATTCGCTATCGCGAAAAGGCCGGCGAAAAGCCGCAGCTGCTGCACACGATCAACGGCTCCGGCTTGGCGATCGGGCGTACGCTCGTCGCGATCCTCGAACAATACCAACAGGCCGACGGCAGCGTGCGCGTGCCGCAAGCGCTGTGGCCGTACATGCAGGGCTTGGACGAGTCTCATCTCATCACCAGATACAGCAGCAGCCGTACCTATACGTGAGCCTCTGATGGTCGCAGCCGTCCGCACACGGGTTTCGCTCGCGCCTCTCACGAGCCTTCAGCTCGGCGGGGCCGCGGAACACTTCGTGCGCGTCGAGGATCGCCCGGCGCTGCTCGATGCGTTGCGCTGGGCGAGGGATCGCACGCTGCCTGTGACGCTGCTCGGCGGCGGCAGCAACGTGGTGGTGAGCGACGAAGGCGTGCCCGGTCTCACGATTGCGATCGCGACGCGCGGTGTCTCGCGCTCGCGCGAAGCTGGGCGTGTCAACGTGCGCGCGCAGGCCGGCGAGCCGTGGGACGCGCTGGTTGCCGCGTGCGTGAGCGATCAGCTTGCCGGCGTCGAATGTTTGTCCGGCATTCCGGGCTTGGTGGGCGCCACGCCGATTCAAAACGTCGGTGCGTACGGCCAGGAAGTCTCGGACACGATTGTGCGTGTGGAGCTGCTCGATCGCGAGACGTTGAGCGTAACCACGCGCAACGCCAGCGAGTGCGCGTTCGCGTACCGACACAGCGCGTTCAAAGAAGCACCTGCGCGCTACATCGTGCTAGCTGTGGAGCTCTCGCTGGTCGAGCGCGGTGCGCCTGCGCTGCGCTACGCGGAGCTATCGCAAGCGCTGGCTGCCGAGCGCGCGCCGAGCGTGCAGCAGGTGCGCGAGACCGTGCTCTCACTGCGTGCAAAGAAGTCGATGCTGCTCGATGCCAACGACGAGAACGGTCGCAGCGCAGGCTCGTTCTTCACCAACCCGATCGTGAGCGCCGGGCAAGCAGCCGAGGTCGTGGCGCGTGCCCTCGCGGCAGGCATGGTGCGTGATGCAGCCGAAGTGCCGCGCTACCCGCTGCCGGATGGGCGCGTGAAGCTCGCTGCGGGCTTTCTGATCGAGCGCTCCGGCACGCGCAAAGGCGAGCAGCACGGCCCCGTCGGCATATCGACCAAGCACGCGCTCGCGCTCGTGCACCGCGGTGGTGGCAGCGCACGCGAGCTGATCGCGCTCGCGAAGCTCGTTCAGCAGCGCGTGCAGGACGTGTTCGGCGTTGCGCTCGTGCCCGAGCCGGTGATGGTCGGCTTCGCGCGCGATCCGTTCACGAGCTGAGCGAGCCCGAGCCCGAGCTACTTCTTCTCGGCACTGGCGCCACCGGGTGCGGCGGCATTGGCGCTGGCGTCGCCGTACATGGCTTCGGCGATCTTGTATGCGCTCGCCTCCAGCTGCGCGAGCGCATCGCGAATCGCGATCGCAT
>JADGRF010000095.1 GCA_017881055.1 Sandaracinaceae bacterium | reverse complement strand
CACCCCGTCGCCCCTTCATCCGCCCTGCCGCCGCGGAAGATTGGTGGGCGAGACCACAGAAGCGTGTCGCGGTCTGAGCGTGATGTAGACTCGACTCGGCCGCGATACCCCGTTCATGCTTCCTATGGGCGAAAGGACGACGCCGACGTGAACAGCCGCACCGCGGCGAACGCCCACGGGACCGAGCGCGCGGCGTCTGGCTTCACGCCCGTCCAGATGGTGGGGGAGTTCCGCGCCCTGCGCGCGAGTGTCCTGCGGCTCTGGACAGAAGCTGCGAGCGGGCCCAGTCGAGCTAGCTTGGAGGAGGTGTCACGTTTCAACGAAGCCATCGACCAGTCCCTCGTGGAGTCGATGGCCAAATACGCTAAGGATGTCGAGCGCTCCAAGGACCTCCTTCTCGGAGTCCTGGGTCACGACCTCCGTAACCCACTCGGAGCTATCATGACGTCGGCCACCGTCATGATCGAGCAGGAAGGACTCGAGTGGACTCACGCGAAAGCGGCGTCTCTAATCCTCAGAAGCGGCACGCGCATGGACCGCATGATAAGCGACCTGTTGGACTTCACACGCGCACGGCTGGGCGCAGGCATACCCATGGTGCTGGCGGATATGGACATTGAGACGCTCTGCCGTCAGACGATCGACGAGATCACTGCGTTCCACCCTCATTGCACGGTGAGCTTCGAAGCAAGCGGTCCGCTGCGAGGCGAGTGGGATCGGGTGCGCATCGGGCAGGTATTGTCGAATCTGCTCGGCAATGCCTACGAGCACGGAGCGGAGAACCAGCCGGTAAAGGTCACCGTTCGGGGTGATGCCAAGCGAGTTGTATTGAGCGTGCACAATCAAGGGCCCGTGATGGCGAAGAGCGAATTACAGGAAATCTTCAGCCCGTTCCGCAAACTCGACCCGAGTCGCGCAAAGTCGGATGATCTGCGCAGTGTTGGGTTAGGGCTTTATATCGCGCAATCGATCGTGGAGGCCCACGACGGCACGATCGAGGTCGAGTCGAACGAGGCTGGGACCACGTTCACGGTGACCTTGCCACGCGGGGTGCCGCCAACGTGACGGCGACGGTTTGCGCCACGTCATTCACCCGTTGCACAGGGGCTGCGACGCCAGCAGCCATCGGCGGCGCGCGGCGTAGGGTTGTAAGGCGCTGTGGGGACGGCTGGGTGGTCTCGCGTCGCCGCGCAGATAATTGGGGGTCGGCGGGCAGGCGGGACAGGTGTATGCGCTTCACGCGTATCCGCTTCACGCCGCCGTGTAGCTGCGCCGACCGAGCGTGCGCATGCTTGGTTGCATGACGAAGGCATCAGAGTGGGCGCAGCGGGTGGCGGCGTGGCGGGCGAGCGGCTTGAGCGCGCGGGATTTCTGTCGCGAGCTTGAAGGCTCGACCGCGGGACGTTTCGTGTGCCTACCCCGCCTTCATCGGACACGACGAGTATCGTGCTGAGCGAGCGCGAGCTGGATGACTTGCTCGACGGCATCGACCTCGAGGCTGGGCCGAGTGCCAGAATCGGCGGCCGCCACAGGATGAAGATGCCTGGTTAGCCCAGGGGGCGGCCAAGGTCCGGTCAAGGCGCGCTGTGTAAACTTTGCGCCGTACGATTTTGTATGATTCGAGGTCGCAAACACCGATCGGCAGGAGGCGGACCGCTGGGCGGCGTGCCACACTGCTCGACGCCTCGGTGTCAAGGCGTTCATTGGGCTGGTGTACACGGGTGAGTTGCAACGGAAGGGGGAACAACGACAGCCATGCAACCCAAGCTTCTATTCATCGACGACGACATCGACACGCGTGACGTCGTCAGGGAATCCCTGATTGCGCAGGGCTTCCACGTCGTGTGCGTGCAGACTGGCGCAGAAGCCATTGCTCGACTCGAACGCGAAGAGTTCGAGGCTGTGATTTCGGATCTGAACATGCCGGGCATGTCGGGGCTGGAGCTGTGCCGCCGAGTGCACCGCAACTGGCCCAATCTGCCGCTGCTCGTGCTGACGGGCTTCCTGAGCACGGGAACAAGCGTCGAGGCGCTGCGTGCTGGCGCTTGCGAGGTTCTTTCGAAGCCGATCCGCATGCAAGAGCTCCTGCTGGCCCTTACGCGTGCGCTCGCGGGACGGCGAGTCGAACGAAAGCACACGCCACGGCGCGCAACGCCTGCGCATGAACCGAACCCCAGTCCGCGATCCTAGTCGATGGCGACCTCCGCGGAACGGAACGCAGTCCACGCCAAGCGAGACCAACGCGATTCCTCCAGCGTTGCGCCCAGCGCCGGCGGGCGCGTCCTGATCGTGGGTGACGACGCGATCTCTGCCGACGCGCTGTCGACGCTCGTTACCGACGAAGGCCATGAAACGATGACCGCGCGCGATGGCAGCGCGGCGCTGGCGTTGGTGAAGCAGTGGGCGCCGGATGTGGTGATCACCGACTTGGTCATACCGGAGACTGACGGCATCGAGCTGTGCCGTCGACTCCACGGCATCGACCCCGACCTGCCGGTGATCATCGCGGCTGCGCCGGAACACGCGGAGGCTGCCTTCGCAGGCTTACGGGCTGGAGCATACGACTACCTCCCCAAGCCTGCGGAGGTGGCGGCCGTGGCGTGGTCCATCCTGCGGGCGCTGGAACGGCGGGCGAGCAGGCGCGAGCGAGCCCAGCTGCGCGCGCGCACCGACGAGCTGTGGGAGCAGCTGCGTGCCGTGAACGAGCGGCTGGTAGTGAGCAGCATACGCGAGCAGGAGCGAGCCGAGGCCGAAGCGGAACAGGCAGCCGAGGTCAACGCACTGCTGGAGGGGTTGAGCGAAGCCGTCTTCGTCGCCGATGCCAGTGGTCGCATGCGCATGATCAACCACGCAGCGCGCGCCATTTTCGGCATGGGTCCCGAGCTGCCGGCGGTCGCTGCACTGGAAGCCCTCGACATCCGTGACATCCATGACCAGCCACTTGCTGGCGAGGATCGTCCCCTGCGTCGCGCACTGCGGGGCGAAGACTTCAGCGAGTTCGAGGTCTTCTACCTGCGGCCCGATGGTCAGCGCCGCTGTCTCGTGACCACGGGCACGAGCGTCAAACAGGCCAACGGGGTGGTGGCGCAGGCGATCGTGATATTTCGCGACGTCACGAGCTTGAGGCGCCTCGAACAGCAGCGAGAAGAGTACACAGCGCTGATTTCGCACGATCTGCGCAGCCCCCTGAACGTCGTGCTGATGACCGTCGACCTGTTGAAGAAGTCTCTGTCCGAAAAGCAGCTGACGTCCGACACCGAGCACCTGATCCGCATCGAGCGCAATGCCGAGCGCATGGCAACGATGCTCGACGAGCTCAACGAGGCGACGAGCCTGGAGTCACAAGCCACCCCGGTGCAGCACGCTCCCTGCGATTTCGGCAAGCTCTTGGACAACGTCATCGCGCAACTGAACGAGCCGCGCGCACGACGCATCACCGTGGAAACGGTTGGCGCGGCGCCATGCATTCTGCTCGCCGACGCAGTGCAGCTAGAGCGTTGCATCACGAATCTGTTGACCAACGCGCTGAAATATTCCGGTCCGGACACTCCGGTGCAGGTCCGACTCTCACGGACCACGGACCACGCAAAGCTCGACGTCATCGACCGGGGTATTGGCATTGCGCCAGAAGATCTGAAACAGATCTGCCAGCGCTACTACAGGACCGCAGCCAGCCGAGCACAGGCGGAAGGCTTGGGACTCGGCCTCTACATCACGCGCATGATCGCAGAGGCGCACGGCGGGCGCATCGATGTTCGCAGCGAGGTCGGCAAGGGCAGCACGTTCAGTCTGATCTTGCCGCTGCAGCCTGCGGCGGCGTGAAAGAGCGGTAGCGCGCCGCGTTTGCCACCAATTGGTGCTCTGACCAAGGTCAGAGGCCTAGGCGTCAGCGCGGTAGAGCACGGCGCCTTTGCGTCGTACGGTGCGCGCATAGCTCAGTTGCTGCAGCCGTTCGAGCGCCCGAGACAGCGCCGAGCCTTTCAACCCCGTGCGACGCGAGAGCTCGCGAGCGGCGGTCTCGCCGAGGTCGCGCAGCGCTTGCAGGAGGACGGCTTCTTCGCTGGTCAAGCCTGGCAAGCGTGAGTCTAGCTCCGCGGAGATGATCGGCACACCCGTGAGCAAACTGCGGTGGCCATGCGTTGAGTCCTTCACGACGACTCCCGAGCCATCGATCGTGTAGCGACGAATGTCCGTGGCGTGGCGACTGCTGCGCATCTTCACGACAGCGAGCACCTTTTCGAGCTTGCCTTCGAGCTCGACGTAGTGCTGCAGCACGAGCACGTCAGCCAGAAACTCGGTAATGTGGGGTGAGAGCGACAGCTCCGCGAACGACTGCACCAGGTCGACGGTCAGTAGAACCGTGACGCCGAGACCGGTGAGCGCGGTGACCGTGCGCGAGATCGAGTCGCGGATGTCGTCGCGATACGAGGGCGCAAGCGCCAGCTCGAAACCGGACAGCGAGTCGATTGCGACCCTCGTCGCTCCGGTGCGCGCGACCGTATCGCGAATCGCGGCGAGTGTTTCGTCGACGGTGAGCTCGAGCGACCGCAGGTACAGGACTTCGACGAGCCCGCTCTTGATGAACGCGGCGAGCTTCGGCCCGAAAGCTTCCGCGCGCGCGAGGTAGTCTCCCGGATGCTCCTCGAACACCGCGATGATGCCGTGTTCTCCTGCCCCTGCACCCGCCGCGATGAAATGCCGCGCAAACAAGGACTTGCCCGAACCCGACGGCCCCACGAACAGCGCGGACTCGCCTGCAGGTATCCCTCCGTCCATCATGCCATCCAGGACGGGGATGCCTGTCGACGCGCGCTCGGCTTTCAGTTGGCGCGGACGCAGGTCGATGCGTGGCAGGATTCGCGGAAAGACGCGGATGCCGTCGGTCGACATCGTGAAGGTGTGCAGCCCGGGCATGGTGCCGCTGGCCCGCATCTTCGTCACCTGCAACCGCCGCACGCTGGCGTTGCGCTCGACGTCCTGAGTGAGCCAGAAGATGCCGTCGGCGATCGTGAACAGTGGGTTACTTTGCGATTCGCCGAACTCGTACTCGCCGACGAGAAAGGTCGTGGCTTGCCAACCCGTCAGATGCAGCGCCAGGCGCTGCACGAACTGCTGCAGCTCCACGTTGGAGGCGCTGGCATGCGCGACGGTGCGAAAAGAGTCGACGACCACGATGCTCGGATGGACCGCTTCGACTTCACCCAGCATCTTCGCCAAGATGACGCCGAGATCGCGATCCATGGCTTCGGCGCTGAGGTTCACGAAGCGCACGGCTGTGCCGACCCGCGTTGCATCGAAGAAGTTGTAGTGTTGGGTGTGTCGCAACAGCTTGAGCGGTGGCTCCCCGAGGACCGTGAAGTAGAGCGCGGGCGCTGCTTCGGTCGCGCGCGAAAAAGCTATCTGCTGTGCGAGCGTCGTCTTGCCCGCACCGGGACCGCCGGCGATCAAGTTGAACGAGTACTCGGGCAGACCGCCGGCAAGCACGGCATCCAGCCCAGGAACGCCGCTCGGGAGCAGCTGGATCGTGTCCTTGGAGCGCGCGGTCATTCTTTCGACTCCGTGGCTGAGGTGGAGGCGCCTGTCGACGCCCCCTGCCAGACATCGTGTAAGAGACGCATCGTGAGGTCCTCACCAATCAGTACGACCAGAAGCTCGACGAAGCAGGCGACGACCGCCACCGCCGCTTGTTTGTTGGCCACGTGATCGCGGCTAGAGTCGTTCGCGGAGTCGTTCGCGGAGTCGTGCTTCCCTGTAAGCGCGCCGACCGGACCTGCGACGAAGTCGGCGAGGATCGGGTGATTCTTCTTCGCAATCAGCAGTGCCCGAGCCAGCAACACGTCGAAGCCGCTCGCACCCACCATCTTCGCGAGGCTCGCGTGAAGTCGTACGGTCGCGTGCCAGACGCTGGCGCCGCGCGCCAACTCGGCGTCTACGAGACCGGTCGCCAGGCGCATGACCGAGGAACGGGGCTCGATGATTCGTGGTCCGTTCGGCACGCGATCACTCTCGAACGAGGCTGAACGGCCACGAAGGCAACGCTCAGACAGCCGGTCTTACCTTTCTGGCACCGGCAACGCAACTGACCCCTACGAGAAACCAGCTTGGCGACGCGAGCGGCTCGCCTACGTAGCGCATGCAGTATCGGCACCACACGCTGCGGGGGCGATGACCAACCGTGTGAAAGCATCCCATTCGACCGACATGGGCTCCGGACGCGATGCGCGAGCGCCCCGGCATTTGCGCTGGTTTCCGTGGATCATCGGCGTTGCCATGCTCGTGCTCGTCATCGTCGGGGCCCGTCATTTCTCCGGGGCCAAGGCCTTCGCGCACCTCAGCGAGCGCGCCAAGCCGTGGTGGCTCGGCATGGCCGTTGTCCTTCAGGCGGGCACGCACGTGGCCCAGGGACAGGTATTCCGTTGCGTGGCGCGTGCCGGTGACGTTCCGCTCCACCTCGCCAGCGCGTGTCGTCTTGGCTTCGCCAAGCTCTTCGTCGATCAGGCGGTGCCATCGGCCGGCTTGAGTGGAACCGTGGTGCTCACCAACGGCCGCGAGCGTCGCGGGATGCGGCGGCCCATGGTTGCCGCCGCGGTCGTCGTCGATCTCGCGTCGTACTACGCGGTATATGTGCTGTGCCTCGCGGTGGCGCTCGCCATCACGGCAGTGCGCGGCAAGGCAAGTGCGCTGATCGTGCTCCTGTCGCTGACCTTCCGCGTGTTTGCAGTCGGCTTCGGTGTTCTCGTCGTCGCGCTCCGGGTGAGAGCGGCTGCCGCTTTCCATCTCGGAAACGCGTGCGAGGCCTGCCAGCTGTCGCACGACGCGCAGGAATGCGCGGGCGGCTTCCCGGGGGCCAAGCCGTGTGGTCGGCTGAAATCCCGACCATGTAGTTGCAACCGCGCGCGACCAGGCCATCGCGAAACTCCGTGCTGTCACCGTAGCCCGCGTCCGCGATCGCGACGCGCGGCAACAGGCCCCACTGCAGCGCATCGTCGAGCGGCGACAGCGCGATCTGCCCCTTGGCCTGAAGCACGATTTCATCCGGAACGCCTACCGCGCGGCGGCGCTTGATGTCCGACGCCCACGGCTCAGGAAGGTATAGGCGCATGCCGATGCACCCACTGCCGCCGTCAGCGGCAAGATGGAGACTGGCCGCGACCTGACAACTGTCGACGCGCTGCCGCGTGGAAGAAGGGTGGGGAAATGACGGGAAATTCCGCAACTTCGTGGTTTGGGTGATTTAGCGCGGCCCGCCGCACCGGCCAATCCGCCACCTGCGTCGTCCGGGTCACGTGCTGGGCGATGAGCTTTTGGATGGGATGCGCCCGAAGTGCCCCTTCGCAAGGGCTTCGAGCGTGAGCAATGTCTCGCTAGCTTCGTTGGTGAGATGACCGGTGTCCACGCACCACCACGTACACGAAGTCGATGCGTCAGGAAAGGGACTCGTCGTCCACCCACTCGCGCCCAGCGTCGGCGTCTTCGAGCAGCGATCGCTGTCCCTGGTTGTCGCTCCGCGCTCGGCCGATCAGTATTGGAGCTCGTCGAGATCGATTTCAGTCTCCGGGACCCTGAGCATGTCGCGTTCGACCTGATTCAAGTTCTTCGCATATCGCGGGATGTGTTCAGCCAGCGCGTCAGCTCGGTGCCAGTCGACTGCGGGGCGATAGCCGGCACAAACACCATCAAGTCTGCCAGCCGCCCAGCGCCGCGTCACCCGCCTGAGCAGCTACCCCTGGCGGCGGAGAGCATCGCTGGCTCCGATCACGCATGCGTCACGCGCTGGCAGCTCTCTTCCCGGGCGTCGCGGTCGCCGCCATGGCGTGCGCGTCGAGTCCTCACGAGCAGAAATCGCCGGAGGTGTCTGCGCGTGCGCTATCGTTGGGGACGACGCAGCGCTTCGCGGTGCTCGCTGGCTCGACGGTCACCAACACCGGCCCGACTGTCGTGATGGGAGACCTCGGTGTCTCGCCCGGATCCGCCGTGATGGGGTTTCCGCCGGGGCTCGTGAATGCAGGCTCGATGCAGGTCGCAAACGCCGTTGCCGCGCAGGCACAGAGCGATGCGACCATTGCGTACAACACGCTGGCCGGACAGGCCTGCGACCACGATCTGACCGGCCGAGACTTGGCAGGCATGACGTTGACAGCTGGCACATACTGCTTCGCGTCATCGGCTCAGCTGACAGGCACGCTCACGCTGAACGCCCAGGGCAATCCGGCGGCGGCCTTTGTCTTTCAGGTGGGTAGCGCTCTGACCACGTCCAGCAACTCGTCGGTCGTCATGACCAACGGGGGTGACTTCTGCAGCGTCTATTGGCAGGTGGGTAGTTCGGCAACCATCGGCACGGGCACGAAGTTCATGGGGAACATCATCGCGCTCACGAGCATCACCTTGACCACGGGGGTCTCTGTATTCGGAAGAGCAGTGGCTCGCAATGCGGCGGTCACCATGGACACGAACATGATCTCCGCGGCAAGTTGTCAAGCTGCACCCTCGGACGCTGGTGCCGGTGCGAGTGGCGACCTTGGCCGCGACGCGGGTCCCGGTCACGACGCGGGTCCCGGTCACGATGCGGGTACTGGTCATGACGCTGGTGTCGGTCACGATGCGGGTACTGGTCATGACGCTGGTGTCGGTCACGACGCCGGTGCTGGTCACGACGCGGGTCCCGGTCACGACGCGGGTCCCGGTCACGACGCCGCTTGTACGGACGATGTACAGGATGCGGCCGTCGTAGCAGACGGCGGACATGACGCGGCCTTGGCCGCAGACGCTGGAAGTGATGCCGGCGCTGACGCAGGGGCCACGTTCTGCAACTCGATCTGCACTGACCTGCAGACCAACCCCAGCCACT
>JADGRF010000094.1 GCA_017881055.1 Sandaracinaceae bacterium | reverse complement strand
CCTTTCGCCGAGGCGAGCTGCGCGCGCTCGTCAGCGCACGTGTGCTCAACGAAGGCATCGACGTGCCGGACGCCGACGTCGGCATCATCGTCGGCGGCGTGAGCGGCGAGCGCGAGCACGTCCAGCGTGTCGGACGCCTGCTCCGCCCCGCACCCGACAAGCGTGCCATCGTGTACGAGCTCGTGGCGGCGGGAACGCACGAAGTGAGAAAAGCCGTAGAAAGGAGGCGAGCGCTTGCACCCGCGATCCCCAGGGCGACGTGATCGCGGCCGACCGCAGCGTGAGCTTCCGATGAGCCTGTCGCGCTTGGCCGAGCTCGTCTCGATTCGCACGATCTCGCCCGCCTATCTCACCGAGGCAGACTACCCATGGTTGCGTGCGCTGCTCGACGAGCGTGACCGATTCGTCGGCCACAAGCGCCGGCATTGGAAGATTCGCGTCGGCGAACCCATGCCCATCGCGGCACCGCGCACCAAGCTCGCCGTGGCTCTGCGTGTGCTCGACCGCATGGCGCAAGACCAAGCCAGCGGTGCGGCGCGTGCACGCAAGGCCCGCGCGGCGGTGTTTGCTCAGGCCGCCAAAGAGCCCGAGCGTGCGATAGCCCTGGCCCAGGCCGCAAGCCTGCTCGGCATGTCGCCCGAAGACACGATGGATTGCCTGTTCGCAGATCTTCCCGACGAGCGCAGGCTAGCGCCTTTGCCCGCGCCGACTGCGCCTTGCGAGCTCGCGCTTGCCTGCAACGCGGCGATCATTGCGTCGCTGCTGTCCAGAGCCTTGCGCATCCGCATCGCGGCGCGCGGACAGGTGCGCGCCGTCGTGCGTCATATCAGGCTCATGGGCCTCTTGTGCCATGCCGTTCCCGGCGCAGCCAAGGACGAGGTCTCGCTCGAAGTTTCAGGCCCGTACGCGCTCTTTCGGCACACGCGCATCTACGGGCGCGCGCTCGCATCGCTCGTTCCGCGCCTTGCTTGGTGCAACAGCTATCGCCTCGAGGCGGATTGCGTCCTCGACAGCGGCACCACGCTGGGTCGGCTCATGCTCGGTACCGGCGATCCGGTCGCGCCCGCGCGTGAGCTACCTGCGTTCGATAGCAAGGTCGAGGAGCGCTTCGCACGCGCGTTCGCCAAGCTCGCGCGCGGCTGGGATGTCGTGCGCGAGCCACAACCGGTCGCGGTGCAGGATGCGCTGATCTTTCCAGACTTCGAGCTCCGCCATCGGGCCTCGGGCGAACGCTGGATGCTCGAGATCGTGGGCTATTGGACAGCTGACTACGTTCGGCGAAAGCTCGCGATGCTGCGGCGCGCCAACATCGAGCGCCTGATCGTGTGCATCGACGAAGAACGCTGCTGCGCAGATGCGCCGCTGGACCTCGACGCACGCATCGTCCGCTATCGACGAAAGGTCGACCCGCGTGCGGTGCTCGAGATCGTGGACCCCGGTGCGCTGATGCTCGAGCCTGCGTCACCACGACCACGCTCGCGAAAGGCGCCGGCACGGTAGCGTGGGAATCACATCGCGCGTGACTGCAAACGGATCGGGTCGAGCACAAGCCCGGCACGCACGACCGTGCCCCTCGGCACAAAGGTCGCCATCGGTGGGCGCTGCTGCTGCGCCGTGCGCCATGTGTTCACGGTCGATGTGACGGTCTGCGTTCACTGCCAGGGTCGCGCAACGCGCTTTCGTGATACCCGAAGGAGTACGCTCGCTTGAGCTGTGCACCCGGCGCCATCGCACGTGACGTAGCAGCAAGGCCGCGGCGAGCTCATCCCTCGCAGCTGCGCCTCGTGCTGGGCTGACTACCCACTGCACGCTCCTACGGCCCGCTTCGCGCAGCCGGCAGCAGGGCTCCGCGCGCACGCTTCGCACCGGTTCCGGTGACGGGGCAGATCGACAGGTTCACAGCAAACCGACGCTTGCAGACTCAGATCCCGCGCCACGCTTGGGCTCCGGCCGGGCACGGGCGCGCTCGCCGACCGTCGTCGCTTGACACAGCTGACACCGCCCCACGAAGTTCCGAGCTTCATCCGCCTTGGCGCTATACAACGCCACGACGCTCGACTAGATTGCGCGGACTGTTCCTCTTCACCAGGTAGCGCTACACATGGAAAAACACGGATTATTTCTTGGAATTATCGTCGCTCTCGCGCTGGCCGGTTGTCCCGCCAGCGGCACCAGCAAGTCGGCGACCGACGGCGGCACTGCGGGCTCGAGCGCCGCGTTGGCTGACGGCAGCACGGCCAATGCCGGCGCGGGTGGCGGCACGAAGACCGGCAGCGCCGGCAGGGACGCCAACGGCAACGCCGCCGGTAGCAGCAGCGGTGGCGGCACCGCAGGCAGCGCGGGCACGGCGGGCACCGGCGGAGACAACACCGGCACGGCCGGCACGGGGACCGGTACCGCGGGCACGGCTGCCACGGCGTCGTGCGCTGCCAATTCCGATGCGTGCAACCATTGCGCGAAGGCGTGCAACCCGCAGAGCGATGCCTGCGACGCGATCAGCGCGTGCCACGCGGGCGACAAGGCGGTCGGCTCCTGCATCTGCAGCGCGCAGAGCGGCGGCACCGGCACGATCGACGCCTGCGTGAAGGCGTTCGAATCGGCGGGCGGCACGCCGGCCAAGGACGTCGTCACGTGCGTCACCACGCAGTGCGGCACGGAGTGCGGCCTGAAGTAGGCCCTTTGCGTGCGGCCGCGGCGGAGAGCTCCCCCGCGGTCATGCGCACTCGACGCCGTGTGCGGTCGACTGCGGCGCGCGCCGCGCGGAGTACGTGACCGTGATCAGCACCGAGTCAGTGTGCGTGCCGGAAGCAACGTTCTGACCCGTGGGCACGCGCGCATAGATGTTACCAGGCCCGAGCGCCACGGACGTGGCCTGCGTGTTGGCCCAGATGGTGCTGTAGCTGGAGTCCTTGGCGAGCATGTAGTCGAGGCGATCGGTGCCGCCCGCCGACATCTGGCGGATCGGTGCGGTGTTACGTGCACCGCCGTGTCGATGAGCTCCTTGCACGCCATCCGCTGCGCGGCGCTGACGCCGTCCATCTCGCGTCCGCCGTGCTCGTGCACGACGTGCTGCAGGAGCAGGTCACGTTCGCCTGCGCCGATGTCGCCCTCGTCACCGCGTCGCGCGCTGAGGGTCTGACTTCGCTGGCGTCGAGCTCGAGCAGAAGCGCGTCGTCGCGCAGCTGCAACGTCGCCTTCGAGTCGATGATGTCGATGCCCGCGCCCCGCGCCGGAGCTGCCGGCCTGCATCGCCTGCGCGCTCAGCTCGGTGTAGCGCAGCTTGCGCTTGCTCAGGTGGTTCTTGCCGGTGCGCTCGTAATGCGCCAGGTATTCACCGACGTTGTCGTGCTCGCGCACTTCCCAGCTCGCGACATCGCTCCGCAGCATGACCTGGCCCGCTGCGACAACCGCGCGCTGCATCGAACCGACCTGCAGCTCGACGCTGCTGGTGTCGCGTACGTCATGCAACGCGCCGCGGGCCTCAGCCACCTGCCAGCGGCCATCCCGCCGCCGAGCGCTTCATGCGCGAGACGCAGTGATTCGTGCTTCTCAAGGCGGGTTGCTACGCCACAGACTCGTGTTCTTGCTCGGCTCGCACTTGCCAGCCCACGGATCGGCGAGCTCGTAGAAACCAGTTCCCCAGACGTGGAACGTGAGGCCAGGTGCACCGAGATCACCTGCAGCTCCCACCTCTGCGATCTTCTGGCCCCGCTCGACGTGGTCGCCCGGGGCCACCCGGATGGAGCCGCGCTTGAGGCTGTCGTACCGGGTCGCGAACACTCCGGGCGTGTGTTGGTGGCGAATCACGACGACGTTGCCACCATTGAAACAATAGAAACAGCAGCACGCACCGGTGCCGCAGTACGGTCCCTTCGGCGTGCACACTTGGTAACCGGAGCTGCGGCCCGGGGCCTCGTCTCCGATCGGGTCTGCACAGTCGGGTTCAGCGGCATTGGGGCACTGGTCGTACTTGCCGTCGAAGACCCATAGCACTTCGCCAGCGGCCGCCGCGTAGACGTCCACGCCCTTCATCATCTGTTCGGGCGTAATCAGGATGCTCGTGCCCTGATGATTTTTCGGGGTTGAGCTGCAATCGAACGCTTTGCCGTCGCCGTCGATGTCCGGATACACGATGCCGCCCGAACACGTGCTGCCGGCGAGGCAGTCGATCGGCCACGACAATCCGCGCTCGTCGGTGGCGGAGCCCGCGTCGACACCGGAATCGATGGCGCGTGCGTCCGCGGTCGCCCCCGAATCATGTGTACGGCTCGTCTCGTTCACTGAAACCGCGTGGTGGCTGCTCCCGCCGCAGCTGGCGAGCACGCACGTCGTCAAGAACGAGTGCCAAGGGAGCTGCCTATGCACGTGGGCCAAAAAGTACCGCGCTGGTCCAACTAACACCAGGGAAGATCGCCTTTCCCGCCTGTCTTCGATGAAGGTGGTATCTGCGACGGTGGTATCTGAACACTGCCGCGCGGAAAGACTGGAAGGGGTGGCCGAACAGATGGCTTCGCGGTTGGGCGATCATGTCACCTCGGGACCGATGACCCTTTCATCCCGCCTATCACTGCCCGCCGCGGCCGCACCCACCTTCACGCAGGCAGCGAGCAGAAGCACAGCACCGCGACACCACCGGCCCATCGGGCGACACACCAGTAGAACCGTGGAAGCGGACATGGGCGGGAAGTACCCCCCGTGCACACGGCACGCAAGGGCGGGAAGGCCTAACGACCACCGAAGTAACAAAACGCCTTCACGTGCGCACTCACGAAATCTTCGATGCGTTGCGTCAGCGTCGCCGTCGCAAACGTCAGGCTCGACGCACCGAGCTCAGAATGCCGTATTGCGAAAGCCGCTCGGATGCTCCGCCAAGGACTCCAAGTGCATGGTTGGCCGAGGCTGTCGCCGCGCGCATCGACGCGCTTCGTGACACCCGAAGGGGTGAGCGGATGCTACGCGAGCATCGCCGCTACGTCGATGAGCGCACCGATGAGCACGCTGCACAGCCCGCTGAGCAGGCCGCGCTGCACACCTGCCATGAGGACGGTAGGTTGCAGCTGCTCTTGAAGAAACCGTGGCGCGACGGCACCACCTCGGTCGTCTTCGAGCCGCAGGACTTCACCGCTCGACTGGTCGCGGCCATCCCGCCGCCCAGAGTTCATCTGTCAGCCGCCGCCGCCAACGGCGGCAAGGCCGCGGCGAGCTCATCCCTCGCAGCTGCGCCTCGCGCTGGGCTGACTACCCACTACCCACTACCCACTACACGCTCCCACGGCCCGCTTGCGCAGCCGGCAGCAGACGCAGGGCTGCGCGCGCACGCTTCGCGAGGGTCGGCGATCATCGTGGCGGTCCGGGGATTTCTGGGCTACCATCAATCGCGCTCATGGGGACCGAGGCCGCGCCGCAAGTCATCGATGGCCGGTATCGAATCGACGCCAAGCTCGGCGAGGGGGGCATGGGTGTCGTCCATCAGGTTTTCGACCGGATCTCGTCGCGCACGGTTGCGCTCAAGTGCCTGACGGCGG
>JADGRF010000093.1 GCA_017881055.1 Sandaracinaceae bacterium | reverse complement strand
TGAACGCGGGTGTGGTCGCGGAGTGACGCGCCAGCGCTCAGAGATTCGTGCCCACGCTGCCGATCGAATGCTAGGACCGAAGATCAGTCTAGCCGTCTCAGCGCACGTTCCTCTTCGCGCCCGCCACGACGAAGCGTTGATAGACGCCACCGAAGGTGCGGGCCAGGAGGTCGAGGCCGACGGCATCGGGACCGACCAGGACACGACGTTGGTTCTTGTTCACGGCGCGCAGGATGATGCTCGCGGCCTTCGCGGGCGAGGTCATGAACGCCTTCTCGAAGTTCTCTTTGCCCGACTTCTCGTCCTTCACGAGAAAACCATTCATGTTGTCGGAGAAGCGGCTGTCGCGCGCGATGTTGGTCTTGATGCCGCCTGGATGCACGCAGGTTGCGCTGACGGTGCCGTCCATCATGTCCAGCTCTTCGCGCAACGCTTCGGTGAAGCCGCGCACGGCGAACTTGGATGCGTTGTAGGTGCCGTTCCCCGGCACCGCGATGATCCCGAAGATGCTCGAGATGTTGATCACGTGGCCTTCGCCCGAGGCGCGCAGGTGCGGCAGGAACGCCTTGGTGCCGTACACGACGCCCCAGAAGTTGATGCCCATGATCCACTCGAAGTCTTCGTAGCTCACGCCCTCCACGGTGCTGCCCACGGCTACGCCCGCGTTGTTGAAGATCAGGTTCACGTGACCGTGATCCGCGACCACGGCGTCGGCCCAGGCGTACACGGCCGCACGGTCCGACACGTCCAGCTTGGCGCTGGTCACACGCACACCGAGCTCGCGCGCCCTGCGCGCGGTTTCGTGGACGGTCGCTTCGTTGATGTCGCTGAGCGCAAGGTGCGCGCCCTGACGTGCCAGGTTCATTGCCAGCGCTCGGCCGATGCCAGAGCCGGCGCCGGTGATTGCAGCCACTTTGTCTTTGAATGTCTTCATGGCGCGCCCTTGCTGACAACGATGATTGTCAACCTACCTGAACTGACAATAATGTCAATAAGGCCCTTCACGAAGGACCAGCGTCCGCTAGACCGACAGCACGCCCGGCCAGTGCCGCATCCAGGCGCGGCGGCTCTTCAGCTTCTGCCAGGTCGGATCGTGGGGATCCCAGCGGGTGGATTCTGCGATCAGCTCCTCGATCCGCGCTTCGAGCGCCTGCGCAAGCTCTGGGTCTTCAGTGACTGCGATGAGCTCGCTCTCCCAATACGACGACGTGATGTCGAAGTTGGCGCTGCCCACACTGCAGCGCGCGCCGTCGACGCTCATGACCTTGGCGTGCACGTGCGGGTGGACGATGCCCAGCTCGGGCGCCCAGCTCGGAACGTTCCGCTTGGCGAACGAATACACCTCGACGCCCGCGTCGACCAGCGGGTCGAGACGCGAGTGCACGAGCTCGGTGGCAGCGGCGCGCGCGCCAGCCCATGGCCCGGAAAACGGTTGGCTCGCGTGAGTCGGCGCGGCGTGACCGGTCAGCACGCAGACTCGAACGCCCCGTGCGTGCGCACGCAGCAGCGCATGCTGCAGCTCGAGCAGAAGCGGAAAGCCGCTGACCAGGTTGACGTGCGAGCCAGCGGTGTCGATCAGCTCGAGATACGCTTCGAGCGTGTTCGCATCGCGCAGGCCGCGATGCACGATCACGCGTGCAGTGCTCGTGCCCACGGCCGGCACAGCGGCGACCGGAAAC
Source organism: Sandaracinaceae bacterium (assembly GCA_017881055.1). Taxonomy (GTDB): domain Bacteria; phylum Myxococcota_A; class Polyangia; order Polyangiales; family JAFGIB01; genus JADGRF01. The sequence goes on along the minus strand of JADGRF010000093.1, from coordinate 7,702 downwards.
GGTGCCCCGCCTGCCTCGGTCCATGCTTCGAGAAACGAGCCCGCGAGGGCAGCCACGGCCGGCCCTTCGATACGTGCGCCGGCATCGAGCCACGGCAGCTCACGCCACGAGCTCGTGGCTTTGATCACCGCTTCATCGAAGCCCGTGTAGTACTCGTGCGAGAGATTGCGACCGCCGATCAGCGCCAGCGCTCCATCGACGACGACGAGCTTGCAATGATCGCGCCGCTTGAGATCGGCGAGCGATGGCAGCTGGTTGACCGGCCGACAGGTACGCAGCTCGATCCCGGCTTGCTGCGAGAGACGCGCGAGCACGGGGTTTTCGGCCCCGAACGAGCCGTGCAGCCCGTGCAGCGAATCCACGAGCACCCGTACGACCACGCCTCGCAGCGCAGCTTCGCACAGCACGGCTTCCACGGCGCGACCGACTTCGTCGTCAGCTGCCATGTACACCTGAAAACTCACGCTCTGCGTGCTGCTCGCAATCGCTGAAAGCAGCCAGCGCCGCGCTCGCTCGTTGTCGAGCTCGAGCTCGATACGATTTCCTGTCGACACGTGCGCTGCCGCAGCCACCACCGGCTCGGGCTCGGTCAGCTCGCAATGCATGACGGACGCCACCAAGAACCCTGCACGACGCAGGCGCATCGCCACGCGCGACAGCCTCACCGGATCCACCACCTCGGACACGTCGAACGCAGGACCTTCGTCGAGCACCGCGCTGGCGTCGATCACGTGCGTAGGCAGCTGCAACGCGCGCAAGCGCTCTCGAATCATTCGAATGTTGCTCGTGGGCCGCAGCCGCACGGCCAAGATCTCGGCGTCTGCGTGCTGCCGAAGCTGCAGAAGCGCCTCGTCGCTCAGCTCGCAGTCGACGAGCATGATCGGAAGCCGGCCTGGCCGCAGCACGTGAACGCGTCGTTCGATCGAGGCCAGCGCATCGCCCGACACCGTGTCCCCGCTGCGCTGCACGCCGAGCGAGGTCACGTCGCGACCGATCTGCAGCTCGATCTCTCCGTACACGCTGGTCGTCGCCGTCTCGACCACGCGGCCGTGGGAGATGAATGCGACCTGGACACTCTCGGCCGGCGCAAGCGCCCCGACCACGGCTTCGAAGCGGACGTGTGCGCGAAGCGTGCCTGCGTCGTCGATCACGTCGGCCACGTCGAGCACACCCTGTCGTGACGCTGCCGCGGGGCTAGAGGGCAAGAGCAGCACAGGCGTCGGCCAGGAAATGCCGAGCATGAGCGCGTTCGGCACGCGCGTGAGCACGAGCAGATCGAGCTCGGGATGCGACGCCGGATTCGCCAACAGAGCCCGCAGCGGCAGAAGGCCCGCGCGGGGCGCGTCCACCGTGGCGTGGATACCCGAGATCTCCACGATCGAGGCCAGCGTGTCCGCACCCGGCTGCGCCGGCGACAGCAGCGTCACGTGCAGCGAGGGGCGTCCGTGATCGCGCAGAAACTCGGCGACCGAGGTCCGCCCCGCACGTCCCAGCGGAACACAGAAGACACGCTCGATCGCGCGCGTGCTCGGCGCGTCGGCAGCGCTCGGCGGCCAGAGCACCGGCAAGAGCTGCCGCTTGTGAGCTTCGGCGATCGCGTTCGCGTCTCGCAGCGAGCGTGAGCCCGCGACGAGCAGGTCGATCTTCGCATCCACCGCCAACGTCGTCAGCTGCACCCCATCGAGCTCGAAGACGACCTGCACGTCGCTCCGGCCCGCCACCGAGTGCGCCTGCTTTTGCAACCTCTCGAGAGCGTGCGCGCTCGCTTCGTCCGACGCGTCGGGCTCGCTGGGCGTACCGAAGAGCGTCCGGCGCGCGGCCTGCGAAGTGGCAACGATCAACACGTACTGCAGCGTCGGCGCGAGCCGGGCGAGCGCAGCAATCGCGAGTCGCGCGTCTGCGAGCAGGTCAACGACCACGAGCGCGCGCCGAAACCTCATACGACGCTCCGTCCGACTGCCAGCTCCGTGACGCGAAAGCCGGTTCCTGCCCCATCGAGCACGTGTGCCCGCAGGCTGACGATGCGCCCGCCATCGTCGATCTCGTACAGGTTGAAGCCGGCGCGCACCTGCTCGTTCGGATGATCGAGCGCCGCGCCGCTCGCGCAAACCACATCGATGGAACCTGCTGCCGTGACCAGTTGATCGCGCCGCCGCACGTGCAGATGCCCAAAGAGCACGAGCCCACGCCCCAGCGGCTGCAGCACGCGCCGCAGCGCCGCCGCATCGAAGAGCCCGCTGCGCAGCTGCTCCAGTCGGTAGCGCGAGTCGATCGGGTCGTGATGAAGCAAGATCACCGGCGTGCGCTGCTGCACCTCGGGGTGCTCGAGCACGCGCGCCAAGGCTTGCAGCTGCTCGTGGCCCAAGTATCCCGCCGACACGAACGGCGGCCTCGGGATCGCGCTCGACAAGCCAATCAACGCCACCGGGCCGCGCAGCTTCACGAACGGAAAACGTCCGGCCTGGATGTTGAGCTCGAGCTCCGGGAGGTCGTTGCCCTGCAAGCTGTCGAAGTGATGCTTGAAGCGGCGCTCGTGGTGGATCTGTGGCAGGTAGATGTCGTGGTTGCCCGGCACCACGGTGACCTCGACGGAGCGCGCGACCTCGTCGAGCAGGCGACGCGCTTCGGCATACTCGCCTTCCAGCGACAGGTTCGTGATGTCGCCCGTGACCACGACCTGATCGGCGTGCCGGGCGGCCTCGGTCAGCACGGCATGCAGGAAGTCGTGGCGGTAGACGCGGCCGCGCTTCATCAGCAGGTTCAGGTAGCCGGTCATGCGCTTGTTGACGAGCAGGCGCCGCCACTCGACGCCTGCCGGCGCGAGCACGTGGAGGTCCGAGACGTGGGCGATACGCAACAAGCGGGGGAGCTCAAAGGGCGGGTTCAGTTGGCAGCTGGCATCGATCAACACCAAGTTCTTCGATTCGAGCACTGCGCTTGGTGCCGCGATGACGCTGATCGACGTCTGTGACCAGAACGCCTGTAACGTGGAATGTCTCTGAGCCTGATCTCTCTAAAGCAGCTTGCCGCCCAGCACCGCGGCCGCCACCGTGAAGTAAATGACGAGCCCGGACACGTCGACCAGGGTTGCAACGAACGGGGCAGACGCGCTGGCGGGGTCGAAGCCGAGCCTGCGGATTACGAACGGCAGCATCGAGCCGGCCAGCGTGCCCCACATCACTACGCCGACCAGGCTGATCGAGACGGTCAGCGCGATGTCGAAGTAGCGGGCCCCGTAGCTGTCGAACAGGCCGTGCCAGAGCAGGATGCGGCACATGCCGATCACGCTGAGAATGGCACCCAACATCGAGCCGGCGAGAAACTCGCGCCGCATGATGCGCCAGAAGTCTTCGAACTTGACCTCGCCCAAGGCCATGGCGCGAATGACCAGCGTGGCGGCTTGCGAGCCGGAGTTGCCACCGCTCGAGATGATCAGCGGCACGAACAGCGCGAGCACCACGGCGCGCGCGATCTCGTCCTCGAAGTGACTCATGGCGCTGGCGGTGAGCATCTCGCCGATGAAGAGCGCGGCGAGCCAGCCGGCGCGCTTGCGCACCATCTCGAGCAGGCCCGTGTCGAGGTACGGCATGTCGAGGGCTTCCATGCCGCCGAGCTTCTGCATGTCCTCGTTGGCTTCTTCGATCACGACGTCGACCACGTCGTCGACGGTGACCACGCCCAGCAGCTGTTGGTCGGCGTCGACTACGGGCACGGCGGCTAGGCCGTAGCGGGCGATCGTGCGTGCGACTTCTTCTTGGTCGGTGTCGGCGGCGACGGTGACCATGTTGTCGGTCATGAAGATCGAGATCGGCGCGCTCGGCTCGCCCAGGATCAAGTCGCGCAAGGAGAGCACGCCGACCAGCTTGCCGGCGGCCACCACGTACAGCGTGTTGATCAGCTCGGGGCGCTGCTCGCGCGCGAGGCGTCGCACCTCGGCGATGGCTTTCTCGCAGCTCATCGCGGGGCCGAGCGCGATGTACTCGGTGGTCATGATGCCACCGGCCGTGTCGGAGCCGTAGGCGCCGAGATTGCGCATGTCCTCGGCGACCGCGGGCTCGGTGCGGCGCAGCTCGGAGAGGATCGACTCGCGCAGCTCGGTGGGCAGCTCGGCGACCAGGTCGACGCGCTCGTCGGCCGCCATCTCGCTGAGCATCTCCGCGGAAGTCTCCGGGTTCCAATGCTCCATCACGTTGACGCGCATCTCGTCCGAGAGGTGCTCCATGACCTCGGCCGCTTGCTCCACTGGCAAGCGCTGCATGACCTCGGCTGCCTGCTGAGGATGCATGTCGTCGGAGAGCGCCGCGGCGATGTCTCCCGGATGCACCTCGGCGAGCGCCTCGGATAGCTGATCCGGCTCCTCTTGTAACGTCGTCCTGAGGTCTGGCTTGATCACCATCGCACTGCGCGCCTCGCGTTCGCCATTGTGCAAGAACGAGCCAGCACAGCAAGGAAGCGACACGCTTTTTTTGTGGCAAGGAGCCGGTGCTACGATCATGCATGACCACGATGAGCCGCGACCTTCACTTGGACACGCTCGCGATCCACGCGGGCCAAGCGCCCGATCCGCAGACCGGCGCCGTCATGCAGCCGATCCATTTGTCTTCCACCTTCGCGCAGCAGGGCCCGGGTGTGCATCGCGGGTTCGAGTACTCGCGCACGGACAACCCCACGCGCCACACGCTCGAGCAGTGCGTGGCTGCGCTCGAGGGTGGTCAGCAGGGCATCGCGTTCTCGTCCGGCTCGGCGGCGACCTCGGCGCTACTTGGAACGCTCGCTCCGGGCGATCACGTGGTGGTCTCGGACGACGTGTACGGCGGCACGTACCGCTTGCTCACGAAGGTGTACGCACCGCTCGGTATCGAGGTCTCGCGCGTCGACATGACCGAGCTGCGCAATGTAGAGGCCGTGATGCGGCCCAGCACGAAGCTGCTTTGGGTGGAGACGCCGACCAACCCGCTGCTCAAGCTGATCGACATCAAGACCTTGGGCTGGCTCGCCGGAACGCACGGTATCCGCCTGGTCGTGGACAACACGTTCGCGACGCCGATGGCGCAGCGTCCACTGCTGCTCGGCGCGCACGCCGTGGTGCACTCGACGACCAAGTACCTGAACGGTCACAGCGACGTGGTCGGCGGCATGGTCGTCACCGACGACGAAGACTTGGCCAAGCGCCTGCGCTTCATCCAGAACGCCGTGGGCGCCGTGCCTTCGCCGTTCGATTGCTACCTCGTGCTGCGCGGCCTGAAGACGCTGCCTGTTCGCATGCGCCAGCACTCCCAGTCCGCGCATTCGCTCGCGATCTACCTCGATGCGCATCCGCGCGTGCATCGCGTCATTTACCCAGGCCTTCCCACGCACCCGCAGCACGCGCTCGCGGCGCGCCAGATGACGCTGTTCGGCGGCATGATCACCTGCGAGCTGAACGGTGGCCTGGCCGCCGCGCGCCACGTGCTCTCCTCGACGCATCTTTTCACCTGTGCCGAGAGCCTGGGCGGCGTCGAGTCGCTGATCGAGCATCCCGCCTCGATGACCCACGCCTCGCTGCCGGCCGAAGCGCGAGCCGAGCTCGGCATCACGGACGGGTTGATCCGACTGTCGGTTGGCCTCGAAGCCGAGGAAGACCTGCGCGCGGACCTGCAGGCTGCCTTGTCGTGAGCTTGCCCGCGCGTCGCGCTCCGCGTTACCCTCGCGATATGCGCTTTTCGACGCTGGTACTGAGTGGTGCGGTCGTCCTCGTTGCTCTGCTCGTGACTTCGTGCACGAGCCAGGACCCCGAGCCTGTCTACCTCGACACCACCTACCAGCTGCGCTGCATCGACTGCGTGCCGCGCGTCCCGGACGAGGCCAACCACGCGATCATGCAGCTCGACGGCGAGGCCGGGTTCACGCTCGGGTGCAGCGCGGAGAAGACCGGTGGCAAGACTCTGCTCACGTTCAGCGCCGCGTTCAGCGACCCGATGCACGCAGACCAGAACTACGAGTTCAAGATCTCGCAGGCCCGCATCGACGCGAAAGACCCGGGCGGCAGTTGCGAGGTCCGCTTGCTCGAAGCGGGCAACACGTACCTTGGCAAGTGCACGGCCGATGCGCCGACCACCGACACGCCGTGCCAGCTCACGTTCAAGGTTGTCGGCGGCATCGTGCACGGCACGGTCTACTGTGACAACATCCCGAACCCCAGCGCGAGCCCCGCGACCACGCGCTACTTGGTCGCGCCGTCCACCGCGAGCGATCCGGCGAAGTTCGAGATTCACGGCTGCTCTGGGCTGTGACGCGCCACGCCGTGAAGCACGAGGTTTCATGGTGCGCGCTGGTCTTCACGCTGGCTGCGTGCAGCAGCGGTAGCGCGTCGAACAGCCACCTGCACGATGCGGGTCCGCACGGGCCCCTGCTCGATGGCGGCGCCGGCGACGGTGCGATCAAGACCGGTGTGGGCGATGCCGCCGCGGCTTTGGACGGCGCGCTGGGCAGCGGTGACGCCGGCGGCGCTGGCGCAGCTCGCCACTTTCGGCTCGCCACCACAGGAGCGCAGCTGGTCGTGACGGGGCCCGAGCTCGGCTTGCAGCTGACGGCCGCGAACGTGGTCGAGGACTCGGACGTGGTGTCTGTGCACCAGGAGTTCTACGGCGTGCCGTGGGATGCGTTCGAGGCGCAGACGGCGCCGCCGCCCGAATGGGTTGCTGTGATGGATCGCTTCGCCAAGGCCGCGCACGACGCGAATAAGCCCGTGTTCCTGTCGATCAGCATGCTGAATGGCAAGCGCGAGTCGCTGGCCGCGCAGACCACGATTGAGAGCGGTGCGGTGAAGTCCACGGATGACTGGTCCGCCAAGTGCTACGACTTTGCGACCGCCCCGGACGCTGCGGCGAAGAAAGCCGCGTACCTGCGCTACGTGGCGTACATGGTCGACAAGTTCACGCCCTCGCACTTGAACCTCGCGATCGAGGTGAATTTGTTCTTCGAGAAGTGTCCGGCGGCGACGGCGGGCCTGGTCGACGTGATCAACGCGGCTTACGATCAAGTGAAGGCCAAGGCGCCGAAGACGCTGGTGTTCCCGTCGATTCAGATCGATCACCTGTACGGCTACAGCACCGACAGCTGCCCGGATCAGACCAAGCGTGCCGCCTGCTTCGATCAGCTTTATGCCGTGCTCGCGCCGATCAAGCGCGATCGCTTCGCGATGTCCAGCTATCCGTACATGCAGGGCATCGCCAAGCCGTCGGACATTCCCGCCGACTGGTTCATGCGCGGCGCGGCGCGCGGCCACGAGATCCCGCTGATCGCGGAGACCGGTTGGCCTTCCACCAAGGTCGTGGTGAAGGCCAAAGACGGAACCTGCCAGACGTATTTCTCGTTCGACGAGAAGACTAGCGCCGACTATCTCGCGCGTGTGTTGTCGGATGCAGACACGGGCGGCCTCGAGCTGGTGACATGGTGGTCGGATCGCGACCTGTTGGTGGCGAAGATCATGACCAATTGCCCGTGTGACTTCGACGCCACGTGGTGCTCCGTGCTGGACATCTTTCGTGGCCCTGCGCCGACCAGCGGCACGTTCGACTCGCAGCTGTTCGGCGAGCTGCTGCTCAAGGTGTTCGGCACGATGGGCATTCGCAACTACGACGGCACTCCGAAGGCGATGCACATGGCGCTCTGGAATGCAGCGCGGGCTCGCTCGTATTCGCCGTGATTTTCGTGGCTTGAC
>JADGRF010000092.1 GCA_017881055.1 Sandaracinaceae bacterium | reverse complement strand
GTTCGGCGTAGTCGGAAAAGCGCGGGCTCTCCACCAGCTCGTAGAGCAGCACCACGGCGTCTTCGTGATGGCCTTCGAGCGCGAGCGCCTCGGCACGTGACAGCGTCGCGCGCAGCTCAGTGACCTTCGCGGTGTCGCCCTGCAGCAAGTGCTTCTCACGGAGCGCTGCCAGATAGCGGGAGAGCGCCGGCGACCCCTTGGGATTGATCTGCGTCGCGCCTGCCGCCGACGGCTGCGCACATACCGCCGCGGGCACAGCGCCGAGCAGGAGCGCGAAGGCCGTGGCAGCGAGCGCGTGGCGATCCAGCATGCGCGCCCTTTCCTATTTCGCGCCGAGTGGTCGCGTCTTCACGCGTAGCTTGGTGCGCACGTCGTATCGACCTTCGCCGTCGTCCGGGAAGTCACTGGCCAGGTTCGAGTCGTCGTCGAGCACCAGCGTCAGCTCGGTTTCCTTCTCGCGCGTGGCTTCGAAGCGATAGGTCTCGCGCAATGTGTAGCCGTAGGCCGCGTTGCCCTGCGCGCGTTGCTCCACTTCGACTGACAGCACGTGCGGTCCCGGTGCTGCGAAGCCCTCGAACACGGCGCGGACATCGTCGCCGGTGAGCGTGCTGGAGTCGCCGTGGTACACGGGCGCTCCGTCGAGCGAGAGCACGAGCTTCGCGAGCACGGGGTCGGGCGCCGCCAAGTTCTGCACGCGCAGCGCAATGCGCGTCTTGAACAGCGCCTTGCCGAGCACCGCCGCACGCGCGCGCGCCGCGACGAGATCGTCCATCAACCCAGCGACCTCGCCGCGTAGCGCGACGACCTTCGGGTCGACTGGCGCGGCAGGCGTGACAGCTGGCACGGCCGCCGAAGCGGCGTTCGCATCGGCTTTCGCGGGCGCAGGCGCCGCCGCGGCAGCCTCACTGCCGGCTGCAGCTGATGGCGGCGGCAACGCAGAGGTCGTAGATGGCTCCGCCAACGTCCGGCCTGAGCCGAACGTCAGCGCGAGCGCGAGAGCGAAGAAGAACACCAATGGGACTGAATACCGTGTGGACATGGCAACAACGCTCACGGTTCGAAGGGGAGAAATGCCGAGACGCCGAGCGTCGCAGCGAGGTTGTTGACGATCTCGGTGTGCCCGAGCAGCTCCTGCTGCAAGATCTGATCGCGCACGTCGAGGCGCAGGGCGAACCAGTCGCCGAAGAAGACCTTGAAGCCCAAGCCGAAGCTACCCGTGAGGCCTTGCGCCGTCTGACTGTCGGTCACGCCGCCGCCGAACGCCGTGAAGAGATCGAAGCGCGACACGCTGCCGGAGAACCAGCGCAGCTTGCCGTACGCGAGCGACCACAGCAGATGGCCCTCGTAGATGTACACGGGCGTGTGCAAGCGCAACGCCGTGAAGCTCGTGTCGGTTTGCACGATGCGCACGAGCGACGAGTCCGCGCGCGAATAGCCGAACGACGCCTCGAGGCCTAGATCCTCGGTAAAATGATACGTGTACGCGCCGCCAACGAGATAGGACGATGACAGCAGGTCCGCCGCGTACACGCCGCCGAATGCGCTCAGCTCGTGACGCCCGGCTTTCTGGAACAGCCGCTTCTGCACACCACGATAACGACGGCGCGCGTTCAGCTCGTCGCGAATGCTCTCGTCGATGCACGACGCAGTGACGCCCGGCTCGACGTCGGGGTCGACGTCCGGGTTCACAGCTACGTCGGCGTTGGCATCAGCGCCGCTGCCCGACGCGTTGGCACCCGTCGCGACGCCGGCCGACTGGTCCGTTGCAGCTGCTTGTGCGGACGCGGTGCCCGCGCGCCACGAGAGCAGACACGAAGCCGTCACGAGCGTGAGAAGTGCGAGTCGCGCGCGCCGTGGTTTGTGCTGAGTTACGCACTGATCTCGCACGCACTGATTTCGCATTCGCTCTGTTCTCTCAGGACTGGTAGCGCTCGCCCGTGTCGCACAGGATGGTAACAACTCGCTCCGAGGAGCGCATCTCACGTGCCACCTTCACGGCCGCGTGCACGTTCGCGCCCGACGACGGCCCCACGAGCAGACCTTCTTCGCGCGCCAAGCGCGTGGCCATGCGCTCGGCCTCGACGTCGGACACGGTGATCACCTCGTTACAAAGCGAGCGATCGAGGATCTTCGGCACAAAGCCAGCCCCGAGTCCTTGAATGGCGTGCAGACCGGGCTTGCCGCCCGACAGCACGGCGCTCGCCTTCGGCTCGACCGCACACACGCGCAGGCTCGGTCGCTTGACCTTGAGCGCGCGCGCGATGCCCGTGAGCGTCCCACCCGTGCCCACACCGATCACGAGTACATGCAGTTCGCCGCCACAAGCGGACCAAATTTCTTCCGCCGTGGTCTCGGCGTGCGCGCGCGGGTTCTCGGGGTTCTCGAATTGGCGCGGCATGAAGCTGCGCTCGCTGCGCGCCGCGAGCCGCTCGGCTTCTTCGACCGCGCCGCGCATACCGTGCTCCGCGGGCGTGAGCACCACCTCGGCGCCGTACGCACGCAGGATCGCTTGGCGCGCGTTCGCCATGTCTTCGGGCATCACGATCACGCAGCGATAGCCGCGCACGGCGGCAAGCATGGCCAAGCTGATGCCGGTGTTGCCGCTAGTGGCTTCAATGATCGTCGAGCCCGCGCTGACCTGCCCCGTGCGCTCGGCCGCGAGCAACATGGCGCGCGCGGGGCGATCCTTCACGCTGCCGGAAGGGTTCCTCGCTTCGAGCTTGCCGCAGACCGCAGCGCCACTGGGATCGACCACGCGCGACAAACGCACCAGAGGCGTCTCGCCCACGAGATCCCACACGCCATCATGAATACGAGCGGTGCTCATGAAACCGCCGCGAGGGTACTACGACTCGCGGGCGGCCGTCATGACTAGGATCCGCGCACGGAGACCACGAATCCGGCGCCTCGAGCGACGGGCACGACGTCGACCACCAGCGGCTTGCCGCCGACCTCTGTCCACGCCGCACACGGCCGATGGCTGAGCCCGACGATCAGCACATCGACGCTGGCTTTGCCCCCGGGCTCGTGATTTCCGCACGTGTCGCCGAAGTGCTCGCGTCGCTCTCGACGTCGGCATGAACCGCGCGTGACCTCGTGTCAGCTGACAGAACAGACGCCAGCGCAAGAACGCTAGCTCAATACGTCATGTCGCGGTCCGCGACCTTGTACACTTCGGCGGCGCGGAAGATCTCGACCAGCGCCGGGTCGAGGTGCCCGTCTTTGACCTCGAAGTGCAGGATCTCGAGCGCACGCTCGGCGGGCAGGGCACGCTTGTACGGACGGTCGCGCGCGGTGAGCGCGTCGTAGATGTCGGCGATCGTCATGATCTTCGACTGCGCGGGAATGTCGGCGGCGCCGACGCCGCGTGGATAGCCGGTGCCGTTGATACGCTCGTGGTGGGCGCCGGCGATCAACGGCACCTGCGCCATCGACTTGCCCCAGGGAATCTTGGACAAGAAGTTGTACGTGTGCACGACGTGCGAGCGGATCTCGTCGTACTCGTTCGGCGACAGCGAGCCACGCGGGATCTGCAGCGCGATCACCTCGTCCTCGGCGAGCAGCTGCCGCGGGTTGCCGTCGAAGTCGGCGTAACTGAGCGCGCCGATCTCCGCGATGCGCGAGAAATCGCCCTCTTTGAGCACGGTCGGCTCGTTGGCTTTCTGAATCGTTTCCCAGGCAGCGAGCAGCTCGGCGCGGCGCGCAGCCAGGCTCTCGTCGAGCGCACGCAGCTCCGCGCCGTCTGCACCGGCCTGCATCAGCTCGATGCGACGCGAGAGCGCAGCGGCCTCGGCGCTCTTGATCGCGTACTCTATGCGCGAGCGAATCGAGTCGGCCTGGTGCGGGTAGAGCTTCTTGGCCTTCACCAAGACCTGCTCGCGCACACCGATCTTGCCGAAGTCGTGCAACAGCGATGCGTAGTTCAGCTCCTGCAGATCACGCTTCGAGAAGCGCGTGTCTTTGTACGGACCATCGACCGCCGCGTCGACCTTCTCCGCGAGCGCGCACGAAAGCACGCTCACGCGCAGCGAATGACCGCTGGTGGTCGGATCGCGCTGCTCGATAGCCTGCACGCTGGCGCGCACGAAGCCCTCGAAGATGGTGCGAATTTCCTCGTACAAGAGCGCGTTTTCGAGCGCGATGCCGGCCTGCGACGCGAGCGTGGTCAAGAGCTCCTCGCTACGCGCGTCGAACGGCACGACGCCCTTTTCGAAGTCCTCCGGCGTCTGCAGCTTACTGCGCGGGTCGACCTTCTTGTTGATCAGCTGAATCACGCCGATGACGTCGTCCTCGGCCGAAATCATCGGCACGGTCAGCATCGAGACCGAGCGATAGCCGACGCGCTCGTCGAACGAACGCGCGAATGTGTACGGCTTACTGGGATCGAGCGCGTAGACGTCCGCGATCATGATCGGCTGCTTGATCAGCGCGGCCGCGCCGGCGATCGACTTGGTCGAGATCGGAATCGTGAACTCGCTCGACTGGAACGTGACCGAGTCGTTCTGCGAGAGCTTGAAGCGCAGCTGCGCGGGCTCCACGCCCTTGGCATCTTCCAGCACGTAGATGCTGCCCGCGTCCGCGCCCGTGATGTAGCGGCTCTTCTCGAGAATCAAGCCCAGCAGCTTGTCGATGTCGCGCTCTTGCGTGAGCGCGCGTGCGATCGTGACCAACTCGTCCAGCTCGTAGCGGTAACGGCTGAGCTCCTTCACGCGCGTAGCCGCGCTCTGCTTGAGCTCGACGCGTTCCAGCAAGCCATCGATCGCGAGGAACGCCTGGTCGCCGTCGGCGCCGTCGTCGAGCACGGCCACGGTCGAGCCGGGCTTCAGCGCTTCGCGCAGGCGCGGAGGCGCAGCCCCCACGATCAGTAACCCAAAGTCGCCGCGCACCGCCCGCTCGACCAACGTCGGATCTTCTGCGACACGCTCGCCCGCGACCAGCAGCACGCGTGCCCGACCGCGCGTGACCTCTAGGGTGCTGACACCGTCACCGCTCGATCGTCGTAGCTCGGCGTCGGCCCAGCGTGCGTCTGCTTGGAGCGCTTGCAAGAGTGCATCAAGCATCATGACCGCGGTTCAGACACCATGACCGCGGTCCCGCGCACGCGCGGCGTCGCGCCCTTCGTAGGCGCGCACGATTTCAGCGACCAGCGGATGGCGCACGACGTCCTCCGCACCGAAGTAGCAGCACAAGAGGCCACGAACTCCAGACAGCAAGCCGAGCGCGTCGGCCAAGCCCGAGTGCTGGCCCGAAGGCAGATCGACTTGCGTGGGATCACCCGTGACAACCGCTTTGGAGCGCGGACCGATGCGCGTCAGGAACATCTTCATCTGCGATACGGTCGTGTTCTGCGCTTCGTCCAGGATCACGAATGCATCCTCGAGCGTGCGACCGCGCATGAACGCCAGCGGTGCGACCTCGATCACGCCGCGCTGAATCAGCGCGTTGGCGCGGGCCGCGGGCAGCATGTCGTGCAGCGCGTCGTAGAGCGGACGTAAATACGGGTCGACCTTTTCATTCAGGTCACCGGGCAGAAAGCCCAGCTTCTCGCCCGCTTCCACGGCTGGGCGCGTCAGCACGATGCGCTTCACGCGCTGGCTCTGCAGCGCTTGGATCGCCATGGCCATCGCCAGGTACGTCTTGCCCGTGCCGGCCGGGCCGACGCCGAACACCACGTCGTGGTCGCGCACCGCTTGCAAATAGTACTTCTGCGCCAGCCCGCGCGCGGCAATCTGCTTGCCGCTCTGCGCGACAATCGCGACGTCTTGGAACACCTCGCGCAGCTTCAGCTCGGGATGTTGCTCGAGCAGTCGCACGGCCGCGAGCACGTCCGCGTCGCGCACCGTGCCGCCGCTGCTGGTGACCTCTTGAATCTCGAGCAGCACGCGCTCCGCGAGCGCCACCGCATCGCGACGCCCACGCAAGCGAATGGTCTGGCCGCGCAGACCCGCCGATACGCCGGTCGCCGCTTCGATGCGCGCGAGCCGCGAAGCCGACGGCCCGGTGATCTGCAGCAGCAGGTTCGGATCGACGACTTCAATATCGGCAGTCACATCCGCAGTCACATCATGAGCCGAGCCCGCCGCATCCGCGGGCAGCGAAGGTTTCGAAAACACGGCCTCTGGTTGTCGGATCCGCATGCGCTCGCTAGGCACCAGGGATCCTAGCACCAACGCACGCGGGGCAACAGACGGCGCCCTACTCCACGACTTGGCACAGGTGCATGTCGGGAGCCGCGCCCACTCGTGTGGTCGAGACACGCGCCCGCCACGAGCGCGCCCAGAAGCGTGTCGTCACCGATGATCTGGCCGCCGGTCTTGTGATCGTAGCCGACCGTGAGCAGCGCGACGTCGCCGGACTCGTTGTTGGTGCCGAACACGATCTCGGCGTTGCCGTCGCGCTTGATCGGCACCGAGCACATCCGCCACGGCGAACCTCGGCGGCGGGTCAATGCCACGACGCGCCATGCGGAGGTGCGTGCCGCCCCCCGCGCTCCATCGGCAGCGGTGCGCTATTTCAAGCGTCGTTCGAGAGTTCGCTGCTGCCTGATCTGCTCGCGCAAGCGCTGGCGCTGTGCCGGCGTCAGGCGCTGCCAGCGCTCGAACTTCTGCAGAAACGCGTGACGCTGCTCGGGGCTCATGCGCACCAGCTCCGCGAACATGCTCCGCACCTCGGCGCGTCGCTCGGGACGGAAGCCACGGTAGCGCGCGAAGCGCTCGCGAATGACCTGACGCTCGGCCACCGGCAGCTGCTGAAACGCGCGGTAGCGAGTGCGCAGCGCGTCGCGCTGCTCGGCCGAGAGTGACCGAAACCGTGCGTAACGAGCACGGATGGCGTCTTTCTCGCTCTGCGGGAGCTGCGAGAACGCCCGGTACGCTTCGCGCAGCCGCGCACGATCGGCCTCACTCATGGCCTGCCAGCGCTCACGCGCGGCTTTCGCAGCCGGGTCTGCTGGCGATGCAGCAGCAGGTGCCGGTGCAGGCGTTGCAGGTGCGTCCTGGGCGACGCTGCCGGCCACACCGCCGAACAGCGCGCACAGCAGCGCGAGCCCTGCGATCGAACCGCGCGCGCTCACGGTGCACCTGCCGGGTTCACAGCGTTCGTGTCGCGCGCGTCGTGCGTGTCGTCTGGCGCGCGCATGGCGCGGTCGAGATCGTCGACGTTCGCTTCGGCCAGCACTTCGTACGCTTCCACCTCGTCGAGCTGCTGCACGACCGGCAGGTTCTCCACCAGCTCGAGATCACGCGCAATGGCCTCGTCCTGGCGGGCTTGCTCGACGAGCTGGGCGCTGTGCCGCTGCCAGACCACGAGCGAAACCGCAGCTGCCGCCGTCAGCGGCAGAGCGAGCGCGAGCCACGACCAGCGCGTGACGCGACGCGGCGCGACGCCTGCACGCTCGGCGTGCTTCGTGTCTTTCTTCACACCTTCCAGCCGCGCAAAAAAACGCGTATCGAAGCCCGGCCGCGGCGTGGCGTCGGGCGCCGCTGCGAGCAGGCTGTCGAGACCGAGCTGAGCGCCGCAGAACTCGTTGCAGCTGACGCAAACTGCGAGGTGCGCCTGGGCTTTCACGTCGAGCTCGCTCTTCGCGTAGTGCGCCGCCACGAAGGCGGCTTTCACGTCTTCACAGCGCATGCTTCACCTCCGCGCTGGCCGGCAGCCACGTAGCGAGCCGTCCGGTAAGCGTCTCGCGGGCCCGGTGCACGAGCGACTTCAGCGCGCTCTCGCTCACGTCGATCACGCCGGCCGCCTCGCGGTAGCTGAGCCCCTCGTGATGAACCAGCACGAGAGCTGCACGCTGGTTGGCGGGCAAGCTAGAGAGCGCCTCGGACAGCGCGGCGCGTAGCTCGTCGTTGGCCACCGCGTCGGCGGCGTCGCGCGCGCCGGACGCGTGCTCTTCGATGGGCAGGCCACGCGCCACCAGCTTGCGCTCGACCCGCGCCCGCAGGTTGAAGCAATGATGGGTCGCGATGCGGTACAGGTAGGTCGAGAACCGGCTCTGCGGCTGGTAGCTGGCGCGAGCTCCGTACAGCTTGAGAAAGACGTCCTGCGCAGCCTCCTCCGCCTGGGCGCGATCACCCAAAAGGCGCATGCAGTAGCTGACCATGCGGTCGCGGTAGGAGCGGTAGAGCGTCACGAAGGCCTCGTCGTTTCCTCGGGCGAAGTCCAGCATGAACGCGACGTCGGGGTCGTCCATTGGCTTTCACCCATATGTCATAACCGGCAAGTCACACCAAAGTTGCTGTCATGTGCCATCCAGCAGTTCGTAGTCACGCAGCATCGGCAGGAGCAGAAGTAGCTCCAGGTCGTCGACGATCTTGTCGTCCGGGGTAGGCTTGGCGCCGGCGGCTTGGGGGGACGCAGGGGCAGGTCTCGCAGCGGGCGCAGGCGCGGTGGCAGGGGCCGGCGCTGCAGCGGGCGTCGCTGCCGCTGCAGTCGGCGCGGGAGTCGCCGCTTTTGGCTTCGCCGCGTCGACGGGCTGCTCGCTCTTGGTGCCCTTCGCGGCAGGCTTCACGACCGCTGGCGCGGGTGCAGCCGCCTGCGCCTGCACGCTCGCGACGCGCACGCAGACCGCAAGCGCCCACGAAACCGACCATGTCGAGTTACGAGCCATACGTTAGCGAGACGAAGGTCAGGACACGATAGGCGACGGACTGCACCGGGAAATAGTTTCCGGGCAACAGCACGTCGAGCTCACTCCACCAGGCGATGCCGCCGCTCAGCTTGATGCGAGCGCGCATGTCGACTTCGAAGCCGTACGTGCGGCCGCCGCCGCCGAACGGCGCAGGCAGCGCATCGGACAGCGCTTGCAGGTAGATTGCGCGCGCTTCGTAGGATGCGGCGCCTTCGTGCAGCGCAACGCCAGGCCCGAGGCCGAGCACGCCGTGGCCCCCGATGCCCGAGAGCGAAGCGCGGTTGGGCAGAAGGCCTTGATGAAAGCCACCCGAGAAAAATAGACCCGTCCACGCCCAGTACGGCGCCAGCCCGAGAAACCCGTGGTAGGCCTCGCTGCCCTTGCCGGTGGGGGCGTCGTCGCCGGAGATCGCGAACGCGTAGGCGCTCAGATCGATGGCATCGCTCACGCTCTCGTGCAGCTCGAGGTTCGCGAGGCCGCCTCGCAGCTTGACGTTGTCGTGCAATGTTTGGGTCGCGTCGGAGGCGAGCGGCGAGCGCACGCTGAACTGCCCCGCCGAGAGCACGACGTCCGCGCGCACGAGCAAGCCCGCGCCGAGCATGAGCTGGGTGTTCACGCCGAGGTACACGATCTGACCGTTGCCGCGATCGTCGGAGAACAGCGCATCGAGGCGCGCGGGCTCGCTGAGGCGTCGCTGCGCCAGCGCCGAGCGCAGCACGTCCGACAGCGGGCCGCTCTGATCGTGCGCGTACGCCGCGAAGAACCCCACGGTCTGAAAGAACCCAAGCTCGTAGCGCGCATCAAGCGCGAGCAGCGGATCGAGGTTCGACGACAGATCCGCGCCGAGCGTGGACGCGAGCAGCTCACCCCGCAATTTACCGAGCGAGACGCGCGCGCGCGCGCCGTTGCTGAAGTCGTCGTACACGAGCCCGTTGCCGACGCTCGCACGAAAGCGTCCCAGCTCGAGCGAAGCTGGCTCGTCGCCCAGCGTGATCGACAGCTCGCGCACCGGCGCCAACGCGCCGAGCTCGTCACCCACGAGGTTGCCGTTCATCGTGACGTCGGTCGTGTAGCCGAGCGCGTCGCCCTTACGAATCTCGCCGGTATCGACGAGCGTGTGCAGCAGCAAGAAGTCCGAAATTTCCCAGTCGGCACCGAACGCCGCGCGCAGCGAGCCGTGCGAGCGACGCGGCCGAGGTTGCAACAGGTCCTGCGTGCGCCAGACGAGCACAGGACCGAGCAGCGGCCGATTGACGGTCTGTTCATGCAGCACCGTCGTGGGATCGTGGCCTTCGGTGGTGAAGCCCACGTCGAGCAGAAGATCGTACGCGAGGCTGGGCGTCCGCTGCGGCGCAGTCAGCGCGGCACCGAGCTGCAAGTGCTCGTCGTCGTGCTCAAAGATCATCAGCGCGGCCTCGAGCTCGTGCGGATCGGGCTCGTCTGCGCGCACGACGGACGCGCCAAACCACGACAGAAGCGCGATGAAGAATAGGACCATGAACGCGATACGCAGCCGGCGATCAGCGTATCAGCGTTCGTTTCGGCGAGCTGCAAGAACGCGCGCAGCGAGCGAGCAGACCGCCTTGGGCCAGCTGCTCGCTCGCTACGCTGCGTGAGCGCGGGGTTCACGGCATCAGGAACTGTTCACCGCGTACGCGCGACTTCAGGTAATCGCGCAGCGACCTCAGCTCGTCCGCGTCGAGCTTTCCGTCGTGGTTGGTGTCGTATTCCTTCTTGAGCGCGTCCAGCTTCGCCTCCATGCGGTCACGCACGGCCTGACGCGCTTCGAAGCGCTCGAGCACGTCGAGCTTGCCATCGCCGTTGGTGTCGAACTTCGCGAGCAGCTCGGCCTTGCGCGCTGCAAAGCGCTTGGCCAGATCCAGCGCCGCGGCCTTCCACTCGGCGGCATCCAGCATACCGTCATGGTTGGCATCGAACTTCGTGAGCAGCTCGGTCTTGCGATTCTGACAGCGCTGCTCGAGATCGGCCTGCAGCTGCATGCTCTCGGTCGCGTCCAGCTTGCCGTCGCCGTTGGCGTCGTACAGCCAGTGCAGGTACGCCACGCGGTGCTCGCGCATGACGTGTGCGCGCTTGAGCAGCCGGTGGACCTTGCCAAGGGTGAGCTCGCTGTCGGCGCCGATCGCCGCGAGCTCGCTCGCGTCCAGCTTACCGTCGCCGTTCGTATCGAACTTGGCGATGACCTGTTTGCGAATGCTGCCGAGGCTGCAGTCTTGATCCATCGAGGACGCATCCTCGGTCGCGTCGGTCGCAGTCTCGTCGCTGCCGTCTTCACCTTGCGAGAGGGCCGACACGCTGACCGCGTCCTCGGTCGTCATCGGTGTGCTCGGCTGGGTGCTGCTGCTGCATGCACCTAAGGCGCCCGAAACCGCGCAGAGCGCCCAAATTCCCATCAGTTTCTTCATGTTCGATCTCCCGCCGCCGGCGGCCGAAACGGCAGCCGCGGAGCTGTTCAGGCAACGCCCTCGTTGCTCTGGGGATACGAACCGGCGAGACCGGGAAAGGTTGCGGTTGTTTACGCCCTGTCGGGCGCCCGCCGTCAGGCGCCCAGCGAAATACCGAGCGCCTTGCGCAGCTCGAAGTACGGCTCGGATACGCTGTACACCATCAGCTCGCGCTGACGATCCTTGCGCGAGATCACGGCCGCGTCCTCGGGACTGGCCTCGATCACGGCTTGGCTCACCTTGAGATCGTTGCTCAGCACGAAGCCCAACCGATCGGCCGACAGATCGACAGCTGCCATCCAACCCTTCATGTCGAGCTCGGGCGCCGCTTCGAGCAGCTTCTGCGTCATGCTGCGCAACGCATCACGCTGCGGGCCGGTGAGGTGCGTACGGATCGACTCGAGGCATTCCTTGACCGCGCTCTCCATCGTCGCGGGGATCGGGAACTTCGGCGACACGACGCGAATCGCGGCGAACAGCCACGTGCGCAAGCCGGTTCCAGTCGGAACCAGCTGACGAATGTAGTGACCCGGCCGGAAGTACGACAGGTGGCGACCGGCGACGAACGCCAGTGCCTGCTGCGGACCACCCGCGCGCGCACCCTGACCGATGCCGATCGCAGGCGGCGCCGTGAACAGGAACGCGAGGCCGCCCTGATCGTTCGGCGAGTGATAGACCTCGGGCAAGCGCATCGCGGTCATCTCCGCGACGTGATGCAGCATACGGCCCATCGCCGTGGAATCGCTCGCAGGATCCACGAAGTTGCGCGGGTCGATACCGAAGCTCGACAGCGGCTGGCTCTGCGCCGACACGATCGCCGGCGTGAGCGTGGAGAAGATCATGGTCAGGCCCGGATCCTGGGAGGGATGCCAGAGCAGACGGCGATAGATGTCCTCGTCGAGCGGATGGCGCGCCTTCGGCAAGCTGGCCAGGCGATACTTCTTGAAGAACTTCTCTTCGTCGACATCCGCCATCTGCATGCAGCGCAACGCCTGGCACAAACACCACGACTCGTCGGGACGCTTGCCGCTCGTGTACACGCGACGCAGCGCCTGCAGCGAGTCGATGCGGTACGGATCTTCGGCCAGCATCTGGCGATGCGCGGCGACCGCGCGCGCGAAGTAGCGCTTGGGCTCCTTCGTGTAGACCGCCGTCAGCATCTCGCGACGCGTGCGGTTCTGCGGATCGAGCGCCTGCGCTTCTTCGTAGAGCGTCAGCGCATCAGCCGTGCGGTTCTGGCGCTGCGAGAGCACCTCGGCGCGCGCGTCGAGCACCAGAGCGATGTCGGCGCCCGGCGAGCCCGCAGCACGCATGCGCTCCACGCGCGTCTCGTACGCACGATCGAGGCGCTCCCAGTCCTGGTTCTGCGTCAAGCACTCGACCAGGCCCTTGAGCTGGAGCAAACCCTGCGTCGGCGTCATGTGCGCCAGCGCCTCTTCATAGTAATTCGCAGCCTCGTCGAAGCGCCCCAGCTCCTGGTGCGCGATCGTAGCCGCGGTGTTGTAGTACTTCGCGAGCTGCGCCGGCTCCTGCACCATCTCGGCGATGCGCAGGATGACCTCGATCAAGCGCGACCAGTCCTGCGCGTCCGAGTACACGCCCATCAGCTTGGTGAGCAAGTTGCGGTTGTCGGGCTGCAGATCGAGCGCCATCACGTACGTCTGCGCGGCGGCGTCGCGATCGCGAATCTTCTCGAGGAACACGTCGCCGGTGCGCACCAGCAGCTCGAAGCGCTGGTCGGCATCGGTCGCGCGCCGCGAGCGCAGCTGCAACAGGTTGATGACCTCGCTGTAGTTGCGTGCTTCTTCTTGTGCACGCGTCAGGCCCGCGAGCGCCTCCGAGTCGTCCACCTTCAGCTCGAGCACGCGCTTCCACGTGTCGATCGACTGCTTGACGTGCTTGGCTTCGAGCTGCGCATCGGCCCAGGCGCGCAGCACGCGGCACTTCTCCGACACGTCGAGGTCCGCCTCGAACTTGCTGAAGATGCGCTCGTACAAGCGCTCGGCGCTCTTGGCGTCGCCCGATTCCTTCACCATCGCCGCGTGCCGCTCGTTCACCGCCAGGTCATCCGGCATGAAGTCGCGCGCACGCTTGAACGCGTCGAGCGCCTTCTCGGTTTGTTCGAGCGCGCTCCAGCTCTCACCAGCCTTCAAGCAAATCTCGGCCGCCTTGTCCTTCGGCAGCTCGTCGAGCCGGCCCACCGCCGCACCGAGCAGCTCCGAGGCTCGCTCGTGCTCGCCGCGCGAGAACGCGATCTGCCCGAGACCGACCTGCGCGATCGTGCACGTGGCATCGAGTCCGAGCGCGGTGTTGAACGCTTCCTCGGCGCGCTCCGAGTCCTCGATGCGCTCGTGATAGAGCGCGCCGAGCTCGGCGAAGAGCTGAGCACGCTTGTGCTCGCCTTCGGCCATCTCGATCGCGTGCATGAGCATCTCGATCGCGCCGTGCGCGTCGCCGCGCCGCGCGTAGATGCCGCGCAGCGCATCCGCGGCCGCCGCCGTGTTGCGCTCGGCATCCAGCGCCTTCTTGTAGCGACTGATCGCGCCGTCGCGATCACCGCTCTCTTCCAGGAGCTTGCCCGCGCGCACCCAGTGCTCCGCGCGCTTGTGCAGGTCCTGCTCGTTCTCGGCAAGCCGCTCGACAGCTGCAAGCGCCGACGACACGTCACCCGCCGTCGACTTGAGGCGCGCCAGCTCGGACAGCGCCTCGGGCTCCTCGCTGTCGACCTCGAGGATGCGCTCGCACATCTCCATCGCGCGCTCGGGCGAGCCGATGTCCACGGTCAGGATGCGCACGACCTGCAGCATCAGCTCGACCTTGCGCTTGTCGTCGCGCGTGGTCGTGGCGTGACGATGCAGCGTGGCGACGACGTCTTCGAAGCGTGACAGCTGACGGTACAAACGGGCCAGAGCCGTGTTCGCCGCATCGTTCGTGGGATCGATCGCGACGATCTCTTCGAATGTGGCAGCCGCATCGGCGTGATTCACGAACTCTTCTTCGAGCAGGAGCCCGACGCGCTCGTACAGCGCGATGCGCTGACGCGGCGTCGAAGCGAGCTCCACCTGCGCGCGCAGCGACGAGAGCAAGCCCTCGTAGTTTTCCTTGCGCGCCGCGAGGCGCTCCAGGCCCTTCCACGCGTCGAGCTTGCGATGCGACGCCTCGACCACTGCACGGTAGTGTCCCTCGGCGCGATCCGGCTGACCGAGCCGGTCTTCGTACAGCTCGGCCAGCTCCAGGCGCGTCTGAATCTTGGCTTCGCCGTCGAGCGCAGACAGGCGCCGCTCGAGCAGCGCGGCGAGCGCCGGGTAGTCCTGGCGCACGGTCAGGATCTGGCCGAGCGCTTCCTGTGCGAGCGCATGCGCCGGATCGTCGAGCAGAACCCGTTCCAGCTGCGTCCGCGCCTGCGCTTCGTCGCCCAGCTTCTGCGCCAGGATCACGGCAGCCTGCGCGCGAGCCGCACGGCCCTTCACTGCGTTGTTCGAACGATCGGCGCGCGAAAGCAGAATGCCGGCCAGCTCCGACCACGCCTGCGAGGCGCGGTACAGCTCCACCAAGCCATCGAACGCGGCGTCGTTCTCGGAGTCGATCTGCAGCGCTTGCGTGAAGCACGACAGCGCGAAGTCCGGACGCGCCAAGCGAGTCGCGTACCAGCGTCCCATGATCACGTACATCTGCACGAGATCCCCGAGATCCTTGCGCCGCTGTGTCGCGCGCTCCGCCTCATCCATCGAGTCGAAGCGCGCGAGCTCGGCCGCGGCTTGCTCGACGCGCTGCTCGGCATTCGCCAAGTGCGTGGCTTCTTCGTCGGAGAGCGAGAGCGCGCCCTGCGCCTCCTCGTCGTCGTCGATCAGCTCGACGTCATCCGCGCGCATCAGCAACACGGTTGCGTCGACCGACTCGGCACGCTGCATCGCCTGGGTCAGGTCGGCTTCGCTCTGCGCCAGCTCGTCCTGTGCCGCCGCCAGCTGCTCGGACACCGACTCGATCTCGGCGTCGTAGGCACTCGCCGCTTCGACCAAGCGCTCCGCGTCGCGTGCCAACGCGGCAAAGTGCTCCTGCTGCTGCTCGTCCGGGCTCTCGTTCAGCTGACCTTCGGCTTCTTCGTACGCTTCGACGGCACGCTCGGCCTCGGCGTGCGCGGCTTCGTGCTCCGCGCGCCGTACCTCGAGCATGTGCGCCAGCTCGCGCACATGCTGCGAGATGCTGTCATACGCAACCTGCAACGCTTCGACCTGCGCGTTGGTCTGCGCCGCGTTCTCTTCGACCGCGAACAGCTTATGATCGCGGTTCGCGCGCGGCTGCGTCTCCGACTGCGCTCGCGCCTCCGCCGCTTGCCCCACGTAGCTGCGCGCCTGCTGCAGCTCCGCCTGCGCCTGTGCCAGCGCTTGCTCCGCCGCGCCACGCGCCACTTGCTCGTCACCGAACAGCGCGCCGTGGCTGCTCTGCGCGGCCGCGGTCAGCGTCTCGAGCGCCTCCGCCATGCGCAGGTCGCTGCCCGCCGCCAAGCGCTCCACCGCACGCAGCGCACGCGGATCCTGCGGCTCGTTCACGAGCGCCTGGACCCACGCCACGATCGCGTTGTTCGGATCGAGCAACTTCTCTTCGTACAGCGTCGCGACCTCGTGCAAGAGAGCGGTGCGCCCCTCGGTGCTCTCCTCGCGGTCGATGCGCTCGAGCAGGATCTCGACCAAGCCCTGGTGGTCGCCGGTGGCGCGACGCGCAGCTTCCACGCCGCGCAGAGCGATCTCGTTGCCCGCGTCGAGCTCCAGCACCTGCTGGTAGCAAGCCTCGGCGCGTAGCGCGTCTTTCAGGTCGGTCTCGTAGATACGCGCCGCACGGAACAGCAGCGTCAGCTTGGCCTCGGAGTCACGCGACGCGCGCGCAGCCTCGGAGAACACCGTGGCCGCACGATCCCACGCGCCGGAGTCGCGTGCCTGGCTCTCGACCGCGTCAGCTGCAGCTTCATCGCCGGGGTTCGCGAGCAAGCGCGTGCGCGCCGTGGTGAACTGAACCTCGTCGAGCGGACGACGCTTGCCTGGGCGGCGCGCCGCACTGTCCAGCGCTTCGATCATTTCTTCCGCGCTCTGCGGACGCTCGCTCGGGTCTTTCGACAACGCGTGCAAGAGCAGCTCGTCGAGCGCATCCGACACCCAACCCTTGCGCGCATAGGTCGACGCCGGCTCCGGCGTGGCAGACAAGTGCTGCGCGATCACGTCGATCGCGCTCTCTCCGACGAACGGCGGGCGACCCGTGAGCGTCTCGTAGATCAGCGTGCCCATCGCGTACAGATCGCTGCGCGGATCGGCCGTAGCGCCGCGCGCCTGTTCAGGCGCGATCGCCTTCGCGGTGCCGATCAACGGCAGCATGCCGGTGGCATCGAGCTTCGGCGCGACGCGCGAGAGCAAGCGATCCGCGCCCGCATCCACGAGCACGCCGCTCAGCCCGCCGGTGCCACGCTTGTCGCCGAGAGCCGAAGGATCGTCATTGCGCACGACGAACACGTTCTCGACCTTCACATCGCCGTGCATCATTCCGCGCGCATGCAGCGCCGAGAGGCCACGCAGCACGCCTTCGAAGATCGAGCGCGCCTCGTTGATGTGCAGCGGACCTCCACGCTTGATGCGATCCGCGAGCAACTGACCGTCGATCAGCTGCGCCGCGACCCAAGGCCGCAGATCCGCGAGCTGACCAACACCCAAGATCGCCGCAAGACCCGGCGTCTTGATCGACTGCATGACGCGCGACACCGTCGTGAAGCGATGCACCGCGGCTCTATCGCGCGAGTACTCCTGACGAATCACCTTGAGCGCCGACTGCGTGCCCGCGTCGTCCTGCGCCAGATAAACCACGCCGAGGCCGCCCTCGCCGATCTTCTTCACGACCTTGAGCGAACCGACCTTCGTGCCCGGTGCGAGCTCGCCGTTCGCGGCGTTGCTGAGCGAGCTGCGAAGATTCACGTCCGCTTCGCGCGAGGTCAGCTCGATCGCGTCGACCAGCGCCGCCAGCGCGTCTTCGTTCGAGCAGTAGCCTACGAGCGAGCGTGCGAACGCGCCTTTGTTTCCCGTGCCACCGACCCGCTCGGGATCAAACCCGAGCGCGCCTAGGCACAGCTTCATCATGGCGTCGAGGTCGTAGAGCCGTTCGAGCTCACCTTGCAGAATGTCGAGCGAGGATTGGTTCATGGGAGGGCAGTGAGTCTATCTAGGTTTCTGTACGGAATCTACACATGCCATGGTTGGGAACATGCGAAGCGGCGTCGGAGTACCTGCCAATTGCCGTGTCATCGTGGGAAGATGAGCCCGATGCCCGGGTTGCGCGTACATTGGGAACCGGGCTCGGTAACCTTCGTAGTTCAGCCCGGAGCACGCCTACTCGACGCCCTGGATGAGCGCGACGCCGAGCCGCGCGTCCACTTGCCCACGGCCTGCCGCGCCGCCAACTGCGGGACGTGCCGGGTGCGGGTGATCAAGGGTGAAGCCGCCGTGATCCCCGCTGATCCCTGGGAGCAATCGGTTCTCGAGCAGCATGGCGCCGAGGCCGATGAGCGCCTCGGCTGTCAGCTCTGTTTCAAAAACGATACCGCCGGCTGCGACGAGGTGCGGCTCGAGCGGTCGGCGTAGGTCGGGGCTCCGAGCGGCGTCACCAAGGCGATTCCCTGTCAGGCGCGCGCGCATCAGCGATGGCGCCTGCGACGAGCACCGGCCACGAGCGCGGCCAGCACGAGCAGCGTGTGCTGCCGATTGGCGTCGGGGCTGGCACCCGGCAGCACGACGCTGCAGCCGCTGCGGTGACGCCGAGCGGCGACCTTGCCGGCGTCGCTGCCCGCATCGAGCGTACCTGTGTGTTCTGCACCGGCGTCCGAATCGTCGGCACGTTCCAGCTTACACGTGCTGCTGCAGCCGTCGCCCGAACGCGTGTTGCCGTCGTCGCATTCCTCGAGCCCGCGCGCGAGCGCGCCGTCACCGCACACGACGATGGCTTCGAACTGGCGCATCATGCCGTGATCTTCGTGCTCGAGTAGATGGCAGTGATAGGCGAACCGCCCGGGAAAATCCTCGAAGTGGGCCGCAACGCGCACGGCTTCGAACGGAGCCACCGCGACGGTGTCTTTCCAGCCTGCCTCGGCGCGCGTTGGCTGCAAGGGGTCGCCGTCCGGGACGTACGTACTGCCCTTGGCTTTCAGCGGCTGGTGATCGAGCACCTGAAAGAACAGCGAGTGCATGTGCATCGGGTGGGAGATGCTCGAGTGGTTGATGAAGCGCCAAATCTCGGTCGTGCCGAGGTGCGGCCGCTCGCTGATGTCGCCCCACTCCTTGCCGTTGATCATCCACATGCCGCCGCCGCAGACCGTTTCGCGCGAGCGCGCCAGCACGAGATCGCGCGTCGTCACGGCTTTCTTGGTGTCGATCGGCTCGACCTTGCTGAGCTGCACTGGAATCGGGCGCGTGTCGCCCTTCCCGTCCCCGACCACGAACTTGAGAATGTCGGTCAGCGGTGCGTTGACGCCGCCGAACGGATACGGCGTGAGCGCGCTGTTTCGCAGGACCACTTCGGATCCCGCGTACGTGAAATCGATCACGATGTCCGCTCGCTCGCCGGGCATCAGCGTGACTTGCTGCGTCACGAACGACTCGGGCAAGAGGCCGCCATCGTTGCCGATCTGCAGGATCTCGCTGCTGTCGGACAGTGACAGCGTGTACACGCGCGACGTGGAGCCGTTGAGCACGCGGAACCGGTAGTTCCCACGGTCGACCTCGAGATACGGCGCGACTTTGCCGTTCACGACCACCGTGTCGCCGAACACGGACTCTTGCCACTTCGCCGGATAGCGCAGGCTGCCGTCGCCGTTGAACGTTCGATCTTGGATGGCGAGCGGAACTTCGTACCTGCCCGAGGGCAGCTGCAACGCGTCTTCTTCCGCGTCGCGCACCAGGTAGAAGCCGGCGAGACCCATGTACACGTTCAAGCGAGTGATGCCGAGCGCGTGGTCGTGATACCAAATCGTTGCGGCGCGCTGGGCGTTCGGGTACCGGAACTCGGTCTGCTCTCCAGGCAATTGCGTGACGTCGGGCTGCCCGTCGAACTCGGCGGGCACGTGCCCGCCGTGCAGGTGAACGACCGTTCGCGGTGCGTCCGTGTTCGCGCCATGCAGACAGGTGTCGACCGCGAGCGCGTGCTGCGTCAGCAAGTTGCCTTTGCCGTCGCGCAGGTCGTTGACCCACGTGACACGAACCGGCTCACCGCTGCGCGCCTCGATCGTGGGCCCCGGGTAGCCCCCTCTACCCGTCTGCGTGTCGCTGAAGCCCCAGACCGTCGTGGGCGGCAGATCGCGGTGAAGCTTCTGCTTGAGCTGAACGATGCGCAGCCGATACGTGGCCGCGCCACCGGGCTTCCCCGTGACCGGCTTGGCGGCGGCGGGTAGCGGCAGTGGATCGACGAAAGGAGTGAGCACGACCGGGCATGGGTTGGGTTTGCAGCTGCTCACGTCGCTCTGAAAACGACCCAGCGCTTGGCACTGACTCTTCGGTACCACGCTGCACGTCGCAGCGGCGTCGTCAGCGCAGCACGCGCCGCGGATCTCGGGACACACGCCCGGGGCGCACACACTGCCGGATCCGAGGTACTTGCCCCCACACGAGCTCCCCGGTGCGAGCTGCACACCGCACGAGCCGTCCGAGAAACAACACGCGCCGCTCGGCGCGGACGGCGGCTGGTAGTCGACTACGAGCTGCGGGCCCGTGCCGGTGAGGCGGCCGTCGAATCGCTTGGCTTGCGCGTTCGGGTCGGCGTCGCCGATCAGAATCCAGCCGAAGTTCTGGCTCGGCTGGTCGAGAAAGCCCTGCACGTCCGACACGAGAGTCGTCGAGCTCCAGGCGTACGAGCCGACGCCTTGCACCGTCGTCGTCGCGCTGGCCGTCGCCACGTAGTCCCCGCCGGGCGTCTTCCACGTAGTCGAAGGCCAAAGCCGGTGGGTCCAGGTCGCGTCGTCCGTCGCCGCAGGAGCGCCGCCGCCTTCGTTGCCGGAGGCGCGGGACAGGCCTTCGCCCCACTCACTGGTCACGCTGTGAAGCTCGATCGCGGTCGTGCCGTCGTGCGTACGCGACACCGACAAGTCGAGCGTGACGCTCTGAATGATGGCGCCGGGCGGGATCGAGTTCACGATGTCGAATGCCACAAGCGCGCGGCGTGAGGAGCTGCCGCCGTTCACGCCGGAGAAGAAGTAGTCGCCAGCGCCGTCGCTCGACGACGGCGCGTCCTCGTAGAGGGTGGTGTCCTTCGAGGCGGAGATCGTGACCTGGTCGGCGCGCGCTCGCGACAGCTGGAACCCAATCAGCGCGAGGCCGAGGAGAGCTTGCAACGTGAGCCGCTTCATCGTGAGCTCCGTGCTGCACGCCGAGACGCAGCCGCAGCGACGACCAGCAGCGTGAGCGCGAGCGCCGAGATCCAAGGCGCCGAGCCTGCGGGCACCGACGACGGCGCAGCGGCGCACGTGTTGATGCAGGCACCGGCGGCCTGGTTTGTGGGTCCGCAGCCCTGGCACGTGCTCGCGCTGGAGGCGTAGAAGCAGCTCACGGCTTGCCCCGTGCTCTGAGTGACCGCCCAGGCGATGCCGCAGCTGACCGGGTCGTGGTCGTAGGCCCGACAAGCCGACGAGCCCGACGCCAGCATGGTCCGCGAGCCGTCAGCGCAGGCCTGCGCGCGCGCCCCGTGTGCACCGAGCAAGACCGAACAAGAAAGGAGCGAGCCAAAGATGATCGAGCGCAACATGTCCAGAAACCCTTCAGCAGCACGCCTGTGCTGCGTGCGCGAAATACCGAACCGCGCCACTTAGAACGGAGCCACGCAGCGGAGGCCCTGCCACGGGTAATAGAGCACATAGTCGAAGCACATCTCCTCGTTGGCGCCGGTGCCGTAGAACACGTCGTGGTCGGTGGTGTTTTCGTAGGTGCACGTCGTGGTGAGCAGATCGCCGTCCTCCACTACGACTTCTCCGGGCAGGTGCAGGCCGACGCCGGGCGGCGGCTGGTACGCCTGCGCGCCGGGTGTCCAGTTGACAAGCTGGACGTCGCCGAGATCCTCGGCTCCGTACAGCACCAGATGATGCAGGGGCGCCCCCGTGGCAGGGCTGGCAACTTTCTCGAAGGATGGTTCCCACCTGGCAGAAGCTCGCGCGCGAGGGCGGAGGCGTCGCGCCGGGGCTTGCGCAGCCCGGCGCCGCGGCCCAGCCGCAGCAGAGCCAAAGCTCGAGCCAACGAGTGCTCGCCGCCGCTCCTTCGCTACCACTCGTGATCATTGGACGCCGAGGCGCTTTGCACCTCGCGTGCCAGGCTCGAGTCCGCCCAATCGCGCACAGATCGCGCAGAAGCCGCGCCCTTGCCCAGCCAGTCGCGCAGATCTCGCGGGAACTTGCTGCGCCGAGGTGAGCCCTGCCTGATTACAACCTGCGGCCGCGCGACACCACTACTTCGCGATCCTCAGACCTTGCCTGGAGGAATCGATGGCGTTGGCGGGTTACGCGCCATGCGCAGGTACATCTGCGCGGCTTTGTTGTCGGGCTCCAGGCGCAGCGCCTCTTCCCACTGCTCGAGCGCCTTCTGACGCTGACCGCTCACGAGCAGCAGTACACCCATCGCGATGCGCGCCGGGTTGTACGCGGGACGCACGCGCACGGCCTCTTCCAGCTCGAAGCGCGCGGCGACCAGGTCGCCCATCTGCCGGTACACGTTCGCCAAGCGCACGCGCAGATCCGCGAAGTGCGGACAGAGCCGGATCGCGTTGCGATACTCCTGCACCGCTTCGTTGGGCATGCCCACGTCGAGATACGCCTGCGCCAGCTCCGCGTGGATGTTCGCGATCTTGCCCTTGGCGAAGCCGTCGATGTCGTCGGTGCCGCGCGCACCGCTGCCAATCGCGCTGCGATACACCTTTTGCGCGCTCTCGTACTCGCCGAGATCGTTGTGCGTGACGGCCAGGTTCAGCGCCGCTTCGGTGTAGTGCGGGTTGATCTCGACCGCGCGCCGAAACTCGTTGCGCGCCTCTTCGAGACGACCTTTGTCGTGATGGATCACGCCCATCATGTTGTGAACGTCCGGGAAGCGATGGCCGCCCTGCGCTACGACTTGCGATAGAAAATGCTCCGCCTTGTCGTAGTCGCGCTTTTCATAGTGCTCGCGCCCCAACGCAATCGCCTGCTTGAGCTTTTCGTCCATCGGTGACGCAACTGTACAACGCTGCGCGCCTTGGGGTCCATCCGGCCGCGATGCGGTCCGTTACGAAGCCGCGGTGCGGTGTCGGCTACTCAGCTGCCGAGGCTGGCTAGGTGATCGCGCGCGCTGCCGGCTTGCTCGGAGGCGGGGAAGCGCGTGGTGAGCTCCTGAAAGCTCTTCTTCGCCTGCACCTTGTCCTGCATCTCCAAGTACGTCTCGCCCAGCATGAGCAGGGCCTTCGGCTCATAGCCGCTGCCCGGGTACGTGGTGATCAGCGTGCGCAGGCGTCCGACCGCCGCCTGCGGATGATCGCGGTCGAGGTAGAACGTAGCCACGTACAGCTCGTGCTGCGCCAGCAGCTTCACCGCGCGGTCCGCCATGCGCTTGGCCTTGGCCACGAGCGGGTCGTCGGGGTAGTCGAGGATGAAGCGGCGCAGCAGCTTCAGCGATTCCTGCGTGTAGCGTTGTTCGCGCTCGTAGGTGGGCGGCGACAGCAGCCACTCCGAAGGGATCTGCTCGTATTGGCAGAGCGCGACCATGAAGCGCGCGTAGGAAACCTCGACGTGCGAGGGGCGGTAGCGAACGAAGGTCTCGAACGCCTGAATTGCTTCGGCGTACTTGCCCTGCGTGTGCATGCAGTCCGCGATGCGCAGCTCGGCCAGCGCAGCAAAGCGCGTGTACGGGAACTGGCGGCGCACGTTGCGGAACGCGGGCTCGGCCGTCATGCAGTCGTTGTCGTAGAAGTCGTCGAGCGCCTTGGCGTAGGCAAGACGCGCGTTGTCACCGTAGTTGAGGCTGCCCGTGTGCGAACCGGCGCAGCCGCTGCTGGCGGCCACGCAGAGCAGCGCGACCCCCGCGACCCCCGCGAGCGGAGCGAGCGCAGCAAACCGAGCAAACCGACCGAGCAGGAAACTGAAGGCACGAAGGCGGGGCGACATGGCGCGGTACCGTGTACTACCGGCCTTCCTGGAAATCCACACGGTGGCACGCGACCCGACCAGGAAAATGCATGTTCCAGCGCGCGGACGGGCGCGCCGCCTCCACAACGCTTGTAAATTCGCAAAACTTGAAGAAATTGCGGTCGGAACCAGTCGTGATCCATGCTGGTCTTCCTTAGGTGGGGCCCTCCATGATGAAGCCGCTGATCTCCGTGCCTGCGCTGTTCTTAGTCTCGTCGCTCGGCGTTCTGGCGGCGGTCGCGCCGGCCGGGGCCGAGGCACCCACCAGCACCGACCCTGCTGCGCTCACGGCGCACGCGCGCTCGCTCCTACACGCGGGCAAGCTGAAGCAAGCCGAAGACGAGCTGCGCACGGCCGCCAAGCTGCGCGGCCAAGACGTCGACTCGCTCTACGAGTTGGCGCGCGTCGAGTTCGCAACCGGTGATCTGCGACGCGCCAAGAGCGCGTGCAAAGCGCTCACCACCAAAGACGACAAAGCCGTCCTGTCGCAGGTCTGCCAAGCTCGCGCGTTTCTCGTGTGGCGTCGTGCTTCGCGCGCCGAGGAGTATCTCGACAAGGCGCGCGCGATCGACCCGAGTCACCCCGAGGTGCTGCTCGCGTTCGCCGACATGAAGCGACTGACCGGCGATTTGGGCGCGAGCAAAGATGCGTACCAGCAAGTGCTGGGGCTCGATCCGAACAACGTCGAGGCGTACTTCGGCCTGGGCGAGTTGGCCTTGGTGTTGCCCGATCGCGAAGCGGCGAAGAGCGCGTTCCGCAAAGCGCTCGAGCACGAGCCGGAGTGGACGCAAGCACAGTACGAGCTCGGGCGCCTGGTCGATGGCGCCGAAGCAGTGACGCTGCTCGAGAAGGCCGTTGCTGCGCGACCCGACTGGACGGAAGCGCGCCTGTCGCTCGGCATCGCGCGACTGCAGACGGGTGATTCCGTGGCTGCAGAGACGCTGTTTCGTGAGCTGCTGAAGACACAGCCGAAGAACCCTGCTGTGCACTCGCGCCTAGGCATGGTGCTCGCCGCCAAGCACGACTTCGCAGCGGCGCAGGCCGAGCTCACGCAAGGGCTCGCCGGCTTGCCGAACGACGCGGAGGCGGTGCTCGCGCTCGGACGCGTCTACGCCGAAACCGATCGCTCGGAAGAAGCGTTCACGCAGTTTCGCAGCGCCGCCAGTCTCGATCGACAGAATCCAACGCCGCTGCTCGAGGCCGGCATGTTCGCGCTCAAGATCTCGCGCAACGCGCTGGCGCAGGCGTTCCTGGAGAAGGCGCTCGAGCGCGCGCCCAAGTCGGCGCAAGCGCATGCCAGCTTGGCAGATTCGCTGCTCGCGCGCGGCGACAAGGCCGGCGCCAAGACGCACTATAAGCGCGCCCTCGAAGGTGACGGCGCGATCGATCGGAAAGACGTGCAGCACCGTCTCGACGCGCTGCCCTGATCCGCGTACAAGTCCGGACGATTCCCGTGCGCACCGAAATCTCGAAGACCTTTCCGGTCGAGTCCGCTCATCGTCTGCCGCGCGTCCCCGAGGGACACAAGTGCGCGCGCGTGCACGGCCACTCGTTCCAGATCACGTTGCACGTGACGGGGCCGGTCGATCCGCAGCTGGGCTGGATCGTGGACTTCGCCGAGCTGACGCGCGGCTGGCAGCCGATGCACGAGCTGCTCGACCATCGCTACTTGAACGACGTTGCCGGCCTCGAGAACCCGACCAGTGAGAACTTGGCGCGCTTCATCCTCGAGCGCGTGCAGATCGCGGGCGCCACGCTCTCGGCGGTGAGTGTGGCCGAGACGTGCATGGCACGCTGCACCGTGTATGCCGACCGCGACTGACAAAGCGCGCAGCAGCGCACGCGCGCTGGCGATGGCCACGTTCACGCTCACGATGCTGAGCGGCGTCACGCTGCACCAGCGGGTGACGAAAGATGCAGAGCGACGGCGCCTGCTCTTCCAGCGCTGGATGAAGCTGTGGGCGCAGGGGTTGCTCGATCTGTTCGGCTTCCAGGTGCTCGTGGCGACTCCGCTGCCGCCATCAGCTGCAGGCCCGCGCTTGGTCGTGTCGAATCATCGCTCGCCGATCGACATCTTGCTCATGCTGCGCTACTTCGGCGGCGTCGTGCTGAGCCGCGGCGATCTCGCGCGCTGGCCGGTGCTGGGTGTAGCGGCGCAGCGCGCGGAGACCATCTTCGTGGATCGCGCGGATGCGTTCAGCGGCTTTCTCGCGGTGCGCGCGCTGCGCGAGCGGCTCTCGCAAGGGCGCACGGTGATCGTGTTCCCGGAAGGCGCCACGTTCGCGGGCGACGAGGTGCACGAGTTTCAAGGCGGTGCGTTCTCGGCGGCGCGCGGGTTGTCGGTCGAGGTCGTGCCGGTCGGCGTGGCGTACGAGCCGGGCGTGGAGTTCGTGAACGAGACCTTCGTCGCGCACATGACGCGCGTGGCGAGCCGTCCAAGCACGCGCGTGGCCTGCGCGTTTGGGCAGCCGCGCATGCTCTCGGGCAGCCGGAAAGAGCTGGCGGCGGCGCTGCAGGGCGAGGTCCAGGCGCTGGTGGAAAAAGCGCGAGCAGCGCTCGCGGGCTGACCCAAGCAGGCGCTCCCAGGTGGAGAGCTTGAATCGACCCGGCACGGACACGTACAAGGTGTCAGGACGAGGTGCAGGTCATGCGTACGATCGGTTGGGGTTCGGCAATCCGGTGGATCTCGTGTGGCGGCCTGCTGGTAGGGCTACTGGCGGGCTCGCAGAGCACGGCCTGCGCGGAGGACCCGAAGCCCGCGCCAGTGCCCGCGCCCGCGCCGCCGAAGCTCGCACCAAAACCGCCGGCAGCAGCTCCGGCGCCGCCGAGCGGACCCACCTGCACGCTGGTCGACCAGGAAGTGCCGCGCGGCGGACGTCTGGAAGTCAGCGGCGAGCGCTTTGGGCAAGCGCCGGTCGTGCGCATCGCGGGCAAGATGGCGCGCATCCTCGAGCGCCGCGCGGACCGAATTTCCGTTCAGGTGGCGGCGGATTCCGACGGCGGCCTCGTGACCGTGCAAGCGGCGTCGAAGACCGCGGAGTGCGGCACGCTGGTGATCATCGGCAAGGACCGCTGAAGATTGTGCTACCTGACGCCACCGATCACGGTGCCGGCCTGGGGACCGAGCACCTGCAGCGCACGCACAAGCCCGACTTCATGGCGATGGTCGACATCGGCATCGATCGTTTTCACCACGCGTTCCTCGACGCGCAGATCGGCAAGCTGCTGACAGCTGCAACGGATGCGAGCGGCGAGCCGGCCGTGCTTGGTCGTGAGCGATCCGAGGGCTGCGTCGAGCCGAGCGAGATCGCCGCGCTGCGGGCGCGCTTGGCACACGAGCTGGGTCGGATTCCGGGGCCGAACGGCACCGGCAAACGCGGCGCCTTCCACAAACGCGCGTAACCCTGCAAGTTAACGGCAGGCCTTCGGGATCTCGTCCGCAAATTTCACCCCTGCGGCCTGGCTTACTACCATCTGCTCTCGCGGCGCACATGGCCGTGCAAGCACTCGATGTTCGAAGAAACTTTAGAACCTCTGCATCTCGGGGCACCACGGGCGACGGCCGCGGAGCCCATCCCAAAGGCAGAGGACGCCGTAGCGCTCGCCGGCCTGCGGGCTCTGTTGATCGGCGCGACCGCCGGGAACGGTGAGCTGCCTCCGCTGCCTGACCTGGTGGCCGCCGCGATTGCGCTCGCCGAAGGCACACGTCGCAAGGTGATCCTGCCGCTCGGTCGCAGCCCGCTCGAGTTTGCGCTGGTGCGGCGCGGCATGACCGTGGTGATCGATTGCTACGGCACCGAGAGCACGCCCGAGATCCTGCTGCGCGCGCGCGTGATTCACTTGAAGGACCTGCTGGACGCGTGCGTGTCGGCGAGTCGCTTGCTCGCGCAGAGCAGCCGCGACGCCACCACCAGCCGCGCGCTTTTGTCGCTTGCGACACGCGTCGCGCAGACGCGCGTGCTGCCCGAGATCGCCGATGATCCGGGCGTGCACGCCTGCACCGGTGGAAGCCTCGAGAGTCCGGGCGCCCACGTCGCGCTCGCGTTCGGCTTCCGGGCGCGCATCCCACGCACCCTGAGCGAGCGTGAGCTGAGCTCGTTCGCCGACGTGCACGCGCTGTTGTTCGAGGGCGAGCTGTGGGCGTTCTCGGGCGAGCGACGCGTCTCCCTCGTGCGCGGGCCGATCATGCTCGTGGCGCAGCGCATGGTGAGCGCGGTGCGCGCGCTCGTCGACGCCTGGCACGCCGAGCGTGCGCTGCACGTGCGGCTCTGCTCGGGTGGGTTCACGGTCGCGGTGCGACGCGAGACGAACGGCGCCGTATCGCTGGGCCTCAGCACCGAGAAGAATGGCACATTGACCTGGCCGGCCCTCGATGTGCCGACCACGGCGCTGCCGGTGCTGCGCTTGGCTTCGGACTTGATTCGCAAGCTAGTCGCGGTCGATCGCAACCAGACTCAGAACCTGCGCGTCAGCGCGTTGCGCGCCGAGATCCGTTCGCTGCGACGCATGATCCGCGGGCGCGATCGGCAGACGGGCTTCGAGAACGAAAATCCGGAGCGTTTGCGCCTGTCGTCGCCCGATCCGATCGCAACGATCGCTGTGAAGGAAGAGCGCCCGCTCACGCGCGGACGGTTGCGCTACACCGAGCGCTGGAGCGCCGAGATCGATGCGCTCGACGCCGCGTCGATCTTCCTGGCGAACGATCGCCTGCTCGTCGCGACACCGAAGCTCACGCTGGCGCTCGATCGCGATGCGGGCGAGCTGCGTTGGTCGCTGCCGAGCGAGCGCGCGACCACGCTGCTGTTCGGCTCGACGCTGCTGCGGCTTCTGCCTGAAGGCGGCGCGGAGTTGTGCGATCTAGAAGACGGTCACGTGTACGCGCGCGCGGATCGCTCGCTGCGCTTGCATGGCTCGCCGTTCTCGCTGTTTGCGGGCGGCGGCGATCTGCCACCGGTCGCAATCCTGAGCGAAGGCGGCAAGCGCTTGCTTGCGCTCGATCTGCGCACGGGCGAGCCACGCTGGCGCTTCCGTGCGCGCGCCGAAGGTAACTTTCGCATCAAGCGCGCCGGTCGCGTGCTGCTCGTGGTTTCGGGGGACGGCTCGATCGACGCGCTCGACGTGGCGTCCGGCGAAGTGGTGTGGCGCTTGTGCGAGCGCGTGCGCTTCTGCTTGCCGCCGGCGGTGTTCGGCGATGTCGTGGTCGCCGCCTCCGGTGAGCCGGGCGGCGGTGCAGGCACGTTGTTCGGTGTCGATCTCTACACGGGCAAGCTGGCCTGGCGCAGCGAGATGGCGCTCGCGCCGAGCGGCGAGCCGATCGCGACGCAGAGCCACGTGGTCGTACCGATGGGCGGCTCGCGCGCCGCGCGTTTGACAGCGTTCGATCCGGAGAGCGGCCAGGAGCGTTGGAGCTGCCACGACCCGGGTCTCGACAACGGCGGCAAGGCGCTCGAGGTCGACGGTGCGTTGATCATCAACACGCCGGCAGGACGCGTGACGTCGCTCGACCTCCAGACCGGTGAGACCCGCTTCTCGCGCGCGCTTGCGAACCCGCTGACCGACGACGTGCCGCGACAGCTCGAGCCGATTCTGCGCCACGGCGCGCTGTTCTTGCCTTCCGCGCAGGTGCACGTGCTGCGACCGAGCGACGGAACTCCGCTCACCAGCGAGGTCGGCTGTGATCTCGTACCCGACTTCCTGCGCGTCGACGAGCGTGGCTGCTTCTACGTCGCGGAAGAGAGCGGCCACCTACGCGCGTACGCGCCGGCGCCGACGCTCATGCTCGTGAAGTGAACGGGTTCGCGGCTGACCGTGACTGGTGTCGACTCGCTTCCGGTTCGTTGACCGGCCTTGACTCGCTTCCGGTTC
>JADGRF010000091.1 GCA_017881055.1 Sandaracinaceae bacterium | reverse complement strand
CAGCTCTGACAGCGGCGATCACGGAGGTTGATGGCCGCTGTCGGGCCCTGACTCGCGATCCTGAATGCCTGCGTAGCGCGTATCGCCCGCGGAGCGACCTCGCAGCACGTACAGCAGCTGTTTCGCACGCGCGTAGAAGGTGAAGAAGCGGCGCACGGCGTTGCGATCGCTGTCGGTCAACGGCGCGCTGCTGCAGATCCACTTTGGATCCGGCAAGCCCGCGTCGATGAATGTGACCCGTGCGAGCACGGGCACGCGCACTTTGGTGCCGCGCGCCAAGCGCGGACCCAGCACGACGGCGTCCTGGCGATCGCCGTCGCCGGACTGCGTGTTCGGCACGCTGCCGTAGTTGAACGGACAGGGCAGCGGCGAGATGAAGTCGACGCCGCCGTCGTCCTTGCGCTTGATGAAGCCGAAGCGCGGCACTTCGATCACGACCTCGACGTCGGCGGGAAACGCATCGCTCATGCGGCGCATGTTACCTCGCGGCTGCCGACGCGGGGCGGAGTTCGTCACCGACCTGCACACGCAGCAGCTGCGGGTAGTACAGAGCATCGGCCGGGGTGTGCGGGCGCAGGTCGTTCACGACGTAGGTCACGATCAGGTCGGCGCCGCGCTGCTCGGGGTGAGCCTTGGCGGCGTAGCTGAGTAAGCTGGCGGCGTCGGAGCGCGCGGCCTCGCGCGGGCGATGAAACGCCACGACCGGCGACCATGGTCCTTCGGGTCGCACGGCGAAGCGGGCGACGATCGCAGTGTTGGGGTCGCCGAGCAGACCGCCGCGCGTCTGAATCTCGACGAAGCGGTGGATGCGCTGGACATAGCTCACGCTCAGCTCGATCTGTCCGTCGTCGAACAGGGCCACGGGTCGAGTTGCGGCGCTGGCACGCACGAAGCCCGCGCTGCCGCACCACCACTGGGGCTCGTCTAGCGCGCCAGAGCGCAGCGCGTGCAGCGCGGCCAGCGGAAAGCGCGCGACGTAGATCGCGTGGCGCTTGGGGTCCGCGTCCACCGCATAAGCGTAGAGGTAGTTGTCGTGAACCAGCACGCTGGAGCCGAGCACGGGCGAGCTGCCCGCGACGGCCGGCACGGGCATGATCACCCGCGGCTGCCACGTGGCGGGGGAATCGCTGGCGTTATCGATCGCAACTGCGTCCGAGCCGCGCACCGCGAAGCCGAAGCCGCCGGCCTGGGCGACCAGATGCAGGCGAAAGAGCAAGAGCTCGCCGTCGGGCAGGCGCGCACCGTGCAGCGGCCACAACCAATGCTCGTGACCGTCGACATCGTGAAAAAACGAGCTCGGCGCGCCGTGCACGGTCGGACCCCAAAAGTACGAGAGCTTGGCGCGCGCGGGATCGTAGGCAGTGGCGTCGTTGGTGTCGTTGGTGTCGTTGGCGTCGTTCACGTCGTGGCTGCCCGTCTGCAGCGCGGCCGTGTTGCGCACGAAGAAGTTCGGGCCGTTTTCGCGCGAGCCGTCAGCGCGCGGGTCGAGGAACGTGTCGCCGAACAGCCAGAGCACGCGACGATCGCCGAGATCGATCGAGTAGGCGCTGTCGGCGCCGAGCCAGGGGCCGCTCGGCTGGAACAGCTTCGCTTCGGGCCAGGGAGTCGCGTCCAGCGTCGTGACGGCCGTTTCTTCGACGGTCTGCAAGCGCTGCTGCAGCGCCGCAAGGCGCGGATGCGTGGGGGCATGCTGCGCGAGCCACGCGAGTTGTGCGCGCGCCGCCAACAAGTCACCTGCGATCAGCAGCGCCCCGGCAAGCTCGCTACGGGTATCCGGATCGCGTGGCGCAAGCGCGCTCGCTTTTGTCAGCTGCAACGAGGCCTCGGCAGCATGGCCCGCGAACGCGAGCGCCAACCCGTAGCTGCGCTGGGCGGCGGCATCGAGAGGCGCCA
This sequence comes from Sandaracinaceae bacterium, assembly GCA_017881055.1. Lineage (GTDB taxonomy): Bacteria > Myxococcota_A > Polyangia > Polyangiales > JAFGIB01 > JADGRF01. The sequence goes on along the minus strand of JADGRF010000091.1, from coordinate 35,489 downwards.
GCCGTGCGGCGTGCGCCGAAGCCTGCAGCGCAGCCAAGGGCTGGCCTTGCGACAACAGCACCCCTCCGAGGTTCAGGTAAGCGTTCGCGTAGCCCGGATCGAGCGCGATCGCCGCTCTGAACGAGGCGATGGCGGCGGGCAGCCGGCCCTCGCGGCGGTACGTCTCGGCCAGGTTGTAGTGCGCGCGCGGGTTCCGAGGACGCGCGACGACCGCGGCACGCCACGCGCTCTGCGCGCTTGCGAACGTTGCAGCATACGCGCGAGCAGAGAGGCCTAGCGTGAGCGCAGCGACGAGCAGGCAGCCTGTGCGCAACACGCGCCCAGCTTCTGCGCTGCGCAGCCAGCGTTGCGCGACACGCTCCAACGACGCCTCGAGCCCGACCACGACGTACCCCAGCAGCACGAGCAGCGGGAGGTACATACGACGCTCGGCACCGACCTCGCTGTGAATACTGAAGAGCGTGGAGGTCGGCGCTAGAATGCCGAGCACGGCGGCACCCAAAAAGCCTAGCCGTGGCTTTGCAAACGCAAGCACGCTGGCGACGGACACCAGGAGCAGCGCGGCCATCACGAAGGGCACCAGGTTCGCCGTGGCCTCCGGCAAGAGGGGTCCGTAATCGAGCGCAGGACGGGCCGGCCAGGCGGCGACGCGCAGGTAGTCGAACAGGATCCTGCTCTGCGCGAGCAGGTAGTCGAGCTCGAGGAAGCGCACGGATCCCGGCCGCGGGTGCGTACGCTGCAGGAAAAGCAGCGGGATCCAACTCGACGCAAGCGCCAGGAAGATCGGCCAGCGCGCGCGCAGCGAACGCGCGAAGCTGCCGCCGAAAAACGCGCGGTCGTAGAACAGCGCGAGCAACGGCGCGGTGGCAAAGACCTCTTTGCTGAGCGCCCCAAGCCACGCTGCGACGAGCGCGAGCACGACGTGCAGGCCACGCACTCGGCCAATTATCGCCGCGCGCGTCAGCACGTAGAACGTCGTCAGGTAGAAGAGGGCAGCCAAGCTTTCCGTGCGCTGCGTCGCGTACAGCACGAGCTCGACGCACAACGGATGGACTGCGAACAAGAGGGCGGTCGTGGACGCCAAGCCTAGCGCGTGCTCGCGTACGCGCCGTGGAACCCGACCGTGCTCGAAGAGCGCGCGCAGCAACACGAACGCGAGCGCGACGACTAGCATGTGAACGAGCAAGTTCGTCGCATGCAGGGCGGTGGGCGAAAGACGTGTGCTCGCGTAGTTCAGCGCAAAGCTCAGGTTCGCGAGCGGTCGGCCCGCGACGGGCGTCTCCCGCGGCGGCATGAGCACCTCGGGCAGGTGCAAGCTGCGAATCGAGGCGTTGTCGACCAGGGCCTGCTGGTCGTCGAACAGCAGCGGACCGCCGAGCTGGTCCGCGTAGACGGCGGCGCAGGCGAGGAGCAACGCGGCCGGTACCAGCTTCGGGAACACCCGCCCGATTGTACCTCTAAAACCGGCCGTTCGGCTGCGCACTTCCTAGTCAATACCGCTTGCAGCGCGCCGGCTTTTCGTTACGCTCCGCACCCATGACGAACCGTGTAGTGAACTTCAACGCTGGTCCCGCTGCTCTGCCCCTGCCCGCGCTCGAGCGCGCCCAAAAAGAGTTCCTCGACTTCCAGGGAACTGGCATGTCGATCATGGAGCACAGCCATCGCGGCAAGGACTACGAGAAGGTCCACGGCGAGGCGATCTCGCTGCTGACCGAGATCCTCGGCGTGCCCGACACGCACCAGGTGCTGTTCCTGCAGGGCGGCGCGAGCCAGATGTTCGCGACGATCCCAATGAACCTGCGCACCGACGAGCACGGCGGCGACTACGTGATCACCGGCGCGTGGTCACAGAAGGCGCTCGAAGAAGCGAAGATCGTCGGCAAGCCCCACGTGGCTGCGGACACGTCGGTTGAAGGCAAGTTCACGCGCATCCCGAAGCAGAGCGAGCTCAAGTTGTCCGCGAACGCGCCGTACGTGCACATCACGAGCAACAACACGATCTTCGGCACCCAGTTCATGGAGTTTCCGAACACCGGCAGCGTGCCGCTGATCGCGGACATGTCGAGTGACATTCTCTGGCGCCCCACCGACGTGTCGAAGTTCGGCATGATCTACGCTGGCGCGCAGAAGAACATCGGTCCGTCGGGCGTGGTCGTCGTGATCATGCGCAAGGACTTGATCGAAAAGGGTCGCAAGGACATCCCCAAGATCTTCCGCTACTCCACGCACGCCAAGGAAAACTCGCTCTACAACACGATCCCCACGTTCTCGGTCTACATGGTCCGCAACGTGCTCGCGTGGTTGAAGGAGACGGGCGGTCTGCCGGCCATGGAGAAGCAGAACCGCAAGAAGGGCGAAGTGATCTACGGCGCCATCGATGGCTCCGGCGGCTACTACACCTGCCCGGTCGAGAAGGACTCGCGCTCGGTGATGAACGTGGTGTTCCGCCTGCCCAGCGAAGAGCTGGAAGAGAAGTTCGTGAACGAGGCGAAGAAGGCCGGCATGGTGGGCCTCAAGGGTCATCGCTCGGTCGGCGGCATCCGCGCCTCGATCTACAACGCGGTCGGCGTCGACGGCGTCCAGAAGCTGGCCGACTTCATGGGTACGTTCAAGAAGTCGAACGGTTAAACACCCGCGAAACAGCCTTCGGCTTTTCGCGAGTAACACACCCACTGGACCCGCCACGCGTATGACGTATCTACGTCAGTCGCGTGGCGTTCTTGCGTTTCGGCTTTGTATCAAACTGCGGGGACTGCAATTCCAGTGAAGCCTACATCTTGAAGACTGACAGTTTCCTGCGATCCTGCGTGCCTATCTTCGCGTCTGTTCGTATCCAAGACGCGCCTGAGCCGCAGTTGCAACGCGACGAATCACCACCTGAAGAAGTGCTGGCCGAAGTGGTCGCATACCTGCAACCGATCGTATCGGTGCGGCAGCGTGAGATGCGCTTGGTCGAAGCGCTGGCGCGCGGACACGTAACGCCGCGCGGCGCGAGCGATGGACCGATGAAGGTGCGCTCGCCCTCGGATCTGTTCGGCGATGCGGTGCGACGCGGCTACCGCGAGAAGCTCGAGGTGCGCTGTCGCGAGGCAGCGTTCACCGCGTACCGCGCGGTCTCCGAGGTCGAACGGCCACCGATCCTGTCGATCAACACGGACACGACGTTGATCTTGCAAGGTGCGGCCGGCGCCGAGCAGATCGCGGACGAAGTACGCTCGCACGGGTTTTCGCCACGTACGGTTGCGCTCGAGATCTTGGAGTCACGCTTGCCCGAGATCGCAGCGCTCGAAGAGTTCTGCAAGCGCGCGCGACGCCATGGGTTCTTGCTGGCGCTCGACGACGTCGGCACGGGCCACTCCAACTTGGCGCGCATCCCGCGCCTCGAGCCGGACATCTTGAAGATCGATCGCGAGCTGGTGCACGGCATGAGCGCGAGCTTCCATCGCCGCGAAGTGTTTCGCTCGCTGCTGTCGCTCGCGCATCAGATCGGTGCGCTGGTGATCGCCGAGGGCATCGAGAACGACGACGACGTACGCACGGGCCTCGCGCTCGGCTGCGACTACTTTCAAGGCTTCTACTTCGGACGACCCGCCGACCCGTGGCAGACCCCGGAGCTGTTCGACGCAGGTCGTTTGCGCGAAGCGGGCGACGACTTCCGTGCCAGCGCCACGCGGCGCTTGAACGATCGACGCGCGCGCCAGCGACGCAGCGAGCTGGCGGTGCGCGCGCTGGTGGAAGAACTGAAGAAGGTCGGCTTGCCGATGTTCGAGGAGACACTGCAGCAGTCACTGGTGCGCATTCCGTTCATCGAAGCGCTGTACATGCTCGACGAGCAGGGCATTCAGATCACGGACACCGCACACCGTGTCGCGTCCTCGCGGCAGGCGCTGTTTCAGCCGGCCGCGCGCGGCGCCGATCAGTCGCTGAAGCCGTACTTTCTGATGCTGCACGCCGGGTTGGAGCGCTTCACCTCCGAGCCGTACGTGTCGAGCGCCTCCGGCAACTTCTGCATCACGATGAGCCGCTTCTTCACGAACGACCTCGGCCAAAGCTACGTGCTGTGCTGCGACGTAGTGGTCGGACAAGAGGTCTAGCTCATGGTGCGCGGATGGTCGGCTAGCTTCACGGTGCCGGCGAGGCAGTGACGTGCTCGCCGCTCGTGGCAACGGCATGGTCGGTCCGCGCCGACCGAGGGCTGTGAGCCGTTGTCGGTTGGGCTGATGCCGCAAGCTTGGTGCGCCCGCCGGCCGTTGTGCGCTTCCACGCCCGGCTGTGCGCGTCACTGCCTCGCCGACCCCTGCGCCGTCCATCCAAGCGCCACTCGCTTCTGACAGCTGTCAGCTGCATCCGTTTGCCAAGGACTTTGGCGAATGAACGCGACGCCGACGCGTTCACCAGTCCACACCAAGGGTGGCGCGGGAGATCGCTGCTGGCGCTGACGTGAGGGGGCGGGCGTGGGTCGACGCGCACAGCCGGGCGTGGAAGTGCACGAGGCCGGCGGACGCGCCGAGCACAACGCCGCAAGCCTTTGCACACGCCGTTAACAGCCCCCGTCCAGCGCGGACCGACCATGCCGTTGCCACGAGCGGCGAGCACGACGACCCACGCACGCACCCGTCACTCAACCTCAAGACGGGTCTCCCACGACGCCCGCCACGCGCAGCAATGGCTTGCGCAATGAGACGCGTACCCAGCTCGCCAGCGAGACGCCGACGATCACGAGGCCGATCAGCAGACCCCACCACAAGCCCACCACGCCGAGTCCGGCATGGAACGCGAGCCAGTAGCCCACGGGCAAGCCCACCACGTAGTAGCCGATGAAGTTCACGAGCGCGGGTGCGCGCGTGCGACCTAGGCCGCGCAGGATGCCGCCGCTCACGACTTGCGTGCCGTCGAAGATTTGGAACAGCGCAGCGACGGGGAAGATGCTCGCCGACAGCGCGATCACGCGCGTGTCGGTGGTGAACGCGTGCGGTAGCAGGTTGCGTAAGAGCACCATGAGCACGCCGCAGCAAGCCATCACGCCGATGCCCAGCACGAGCGCGAGCTTGGCAGTACGACGCACGGCGGCCTCGCGGCCCTCGCCGACCAGGTTGCCCACGCGAATCGAGGCGCCGATGCCGATGCCGAGCGGCAGCATGAACGTGACCGAGGCGACGTTCAGAACCACGGTGTAGGCCGAGACGGCGGTCTCGCCCATCCAGCCGGCGAACATGGCGCTGCCGCTGAACGCGAGCACCTCCATCCCCCACTGCAGACCGATGGGCAAGCCCAAGCGCAGCACCTCGAGCAGTCCTGACAGCTGCACACTCTTGCGGCTCCACGGGCGCCACGCCCCTTCGTGAAGCCGGCCGACCACGATGAACGCGATCAGCAGCAAAAGGCCGAACGCACGCGTGATGCCGGCGGCGATCCCGGCGCCGCGCAGGCCGAGCGCGGGCAAGCCCAGGTGCCCGAAGATGAACGCCCAGTCGAGCAGTGCGTTCACGACGTTCTCCGCGAGCAGCACGAGCAAACCCGGGCGCACGATGCCGCGGCCTTGCAGGTATTGGCGAAACGCCATCAGCAGCGGGAAGAACGGCACGCTCCAGAGCTGTGCGCGCAGATACCCGCCTGCGGCCTCGGCCAGCTCCGGCGGCTCGCCGAACTGGCAAAGAGCAGCACCTGCGTTGTACCAGGCGATCATGATCGGCACGCTCACGGCGAGCGCGATCAGCACGCCGCGCTGCAGCGCGAGCGCCAGCGCATCACGGTCCCTCGCGCCGTGGGCCTGCGTGACGAGCGGATCGATGCCGAAGACCACGCCGACGCCCATCATCATGACGACGAAGCCGTAGGAATTCGCCAGCGCGGCAGACGCCATGGCCTGCACGCCTGCGTGGCCAAGCATGAGCATGTCGGTGACACCGAGCGCCATCTGCGCGAGCTGCGTGAGCATCACCGGCACTGCGAGCACGATCAACGCACGCGCTTCACGTTCCCACGAGCCCGCTTCGTGAGTGTCAGCTGCGGCGGCGGGTTCCATGGTCAACCTGCCGATTGACCGCGACTGTCGATCAGCTCGCGCTCGCTGTCGGCGCGCGCCATCCAGCGGCCTTCGGGCTCGGCTTCGCGCACGGGGCAAAGCTCGTTGAGCGGGCAGTGCTTGCAGCGCGGCTTGGTCGCCAAGCACACGTAGCGCCCGTGCAGCACGAAGCGATGGCCCATGTCGATCCAGCTGGCCTTCGGGAACAGTGCGCACAGATCGCGCTCGACCTTCACGGGATCGCTCTCCTTCGTGAGGCCGAGCCGACGCGAGACGCGACCGGCGTGCGTGTCGATCGTCATGCCGCTGGCGATCCGATACGCGGTGCCAAGCACGACGTTGGCCGTCTTGCGTGCAACGCCGGGTAGCTCGGTCAGCTCTTCCAGCGTGCGCGGCACCTCGCCGCCGTGATCTTCTGCCACGCGCCGGCTGGTCTCGCGAATCGACTTGGCCTTGTTGCGAAAGAAGCCCGTGGGTTTGACGATCGCTTCGACGTCTTGCTGCGACGCGGCGGCGAGCGCGGCGGGCGTCGGATACTTCGCGAACAGCGTGGGCGTGACCTTGTTCACGCCACGATCGGTGCTCTGTGCGCTCAAGATCGTGGCGACCAAGAGTTGCCAGGCATTGTCATGATCGAGCTCGCACTTCGGCTCGGGCTGCGCGCGCGCGAGCCGCTTGCGCACGTCGTCCGCTCGCTCTTTACGCTCTTCATCTTTCACTGCGCCCACGCCGCGGACGCTACGCCGCCGCCCAGGCGTTCGTAAAGAGCTTGCGCCGGTCGCGCCACACGGCTTGACGCTCGCGACGCGCTGCGAAAACATGCCGCCCATGGCTCGACCCGAGATCCGCGTCCAGTTCGCTCACGGCCTCGAGAGCAGCCCGCAAGGCAACAAGGCGCGCCTGTTCGCGGAGCACTTCACCGCGAATACCCCGGCGATGAACACGCGGGACGTAGGCAGCTGCGTGGCCGTACACGCCGCGACGCTCGAGAGCTTCCGGCCCAACGTGCTGGTCGGCTCGTCGTTCGGTGGCGCGGTGGTGGTGGAGCTCTTGCGCCGAGGCCTGTACCGGGGAGCGACCTTGCTCTTGGCGCAAGCCGCGCTGCACTACCGACCCGACGCCGTGCTGCCCGAGGGCGTGCCCGTGCTACTCGTGCACGCGCGGCAGGACGACATCGTCGCGTTCGAGCACAGCGAACGGCTCGCCCAGACCGGCAGCCGCGGCCTGGTCCAGCTGCTCGCGCGCGACGACGACCACCCGCTGACGAAGCTGTGCGAGAGCGGCGAGCTGATCACGCTGGTCGAGCGCTGCTACGACGAGCAGCTCGCCCGCAGCCGCTGAGCTTGCCGCGCGTGCACGAGCAGCACCGGCACCCTAGCCGTTCGACGCGCATCGGGCTACAACGCGCCATGGCCCCAGGCTCCCCCAGTTTCATGCAGCGGATGTTGCTCAGCAAAGTGCTGAGTGAGGCCATCGACTTCGTGCCAGCCTCCGCGCGTGACGCCGCGGTCGACCTGCGCGACTACGTGCGGGAACACGGCCGACTGCCCAAGTTCCAGCCGCTGCGCAGGACCGCGATCCGGCCCGGCGAGATCGCGCAGGCCATCAGCGTGTTCATGGGCACGGTCGAAGCGGGCGCGTCGCTGCGCATGGTCAATCTGCTGAAGGGCGATGTGAACGGTGGCTCCGTGCGCGGCGGCAACGTGATCCTGGGCGACGTGCACGGTGGCGAGCTGCGCGCGGTGAACTTGATCTTGGGTGCGGTGCGCGGTGGCACGCTGCGCGGCGTGAACATGCTGCTCGGCGACCTCCACGCCGGTGAAGCCAAGAGCGTGTACGTGATGATCGGCAACGTGTACGGCGGCGAGCTCTCGTGCCGCCTGTTGATCGGCGATGTGCACGGCGGCGTCGTACGCACCAAGTTCATGGTCGGGCAAAAACTCGGCGGCGACACCGAAGTCGAGCGCGCGCTGGACGAGTCGGAGCGACCGTAGCTCGCAGAGGCCTCGGGGGCCCTCGCACCCCCTGGCGAGCATGCGGCTGCTCGGTGGGCCGTATGGGGTGCTGCTCAAGCCTGCCGATGCTCGACTTGGTAACGGCGCAGCTCGGGCAAGCGCCACGCAACCACCGCCACCACAATCAAGCAGCCGATGCCGCCGCTGACCACGGCGAACGTCGCGTTGGTGGCCGCCGCAACGAAGCCCGACTCCATCGCGCCGAGCTGGTTGCTGGCGCCGATGAAGATCATGTTCACCGAGCTGACGCGCCCGCGCAGCTCGTCCGGCGTGGACAGCTGGATCGCCGTCGAGCGCATCACGACGCTCACTTGATCCGCCATACCCGCGAGCATGTACGCCGCAATGGACAGCGGGAACGCGCGCGACAAGCCGAACACGATCGTGGCGAGACCAAACACGACGATCGTGAGCAGCAGCGTACGACCCGCATGCTTGATCGGACTGCGCAGCATCAGCAGCAGCGACATGCTGAGCGCGCCGAGCTCGAGCGACGACGTGAGTAAGCCGTAGCCGCGCGCACCGACACGCAGGATCTCGTTCGCGTAGATGGGCAGGAGCGCGCTGGCCCCACCGAAGATCACCGCGAACATGTCGAGCGTCATGCAGCCGAGCACGACTGGACGGCTGCGCACGAACGACAGGCCTTCCTTGATCGCGTGCAAGCTGACCGAACGCCGCGGTCCATCCGCGCGCGCGCCCGCACGCAGCGACGCGATGCCGAAGAACGCGAGCCCGACCAGCACCAGATACGACGCGTACGCCGTGGCGATCCCCGCCATGCTGATCACGAGGCCGCCGACCGCAGGCCCCGAAGCGAACGCCAGCGCCTGGTTCGTGGATGCGATCGTGACGGCGCGCGGAAAGTCTTCGCGCGGCACCATGCTGGGCAAGAGCGCTGCGCGTGCCGGATTCTCGAACGCGCCCGAACACGAGATCAAGAACACGCACGCATACAGCACCGGGAGCCCGACCACGCCGGCGCGCGTGGCCCAGAGCAAGAGCGCGCCGGCCGAGAGGCCCACGCACTGTGCGCTGTTGATGATGCGTCGCCGGTCGTGCGTATCTGCGAAGGCGCCGCCCACGAGGCTGAGCGTGAGCGCCGGCAGAAACTGCACCAGGCCGATCAGCCCGAGATGAAACGCCGAGTGCGACAGGCTGTACACGTGCCAGGCGATCGACGAGCGCAGCAGCGTCGCGCCGGTTGCCGACGCAAAGCGACTGGCGAGATACAGGTAGAAGTCGCGCTTCACGGCGGCAGGGCCGTCTAGCTCAGTGCTGCGCGCCGGCTTGGCGACGCTGGCGAGTCTTGAGCTCGGGCGACTCCGCCACGGCCATGCCGATCAAGCGCATCGCCTCGCGGAACTGCAGGGTGAGCTTGCGCGTGAGATCTTCGCTGGGCTCGCCGACGTTCGGGTAGCCGCGGCCCTGCGCATCCGGCTGCACGTGCTCCCAGTTGGCGAACAGGCGACCCCACTCGCTGCTGAGCACTTCCTGCATCTGCTTCTTCGCGTACATCGGGTACCAGAACGCGTCGTGGTACGCGACCGAGGCCACGTACGACCACGGCGCGAGCCAGGTCTTCAGCGACCACTCGAGCGGCTTCTTCAGCGGGCCCCAGTAGATGCGGTGCTGGTTCTTCGACGCGAACGTCATGTTCTTGAACGGGCCGTCGAAGTGCCAGTTCTCCTCGAACGCTTCGACGTCGCCGACGATCTCGATCTCGCGCACGTCGCCGCAGCCGAGGCCGCGCTCGTGCGCGAGCCGCACGAACTTCAGATCCTTCAGCGGATCCATGCCCATCAGCTTGCCGGCCACCGCGTCAATTGCAACCTGGTCGTCCGAGGCGAGCAGGATGTTCTTCACGTGCGGGATCATGCAGCGCGGGCCGGGGCCGTCGCCCACGAACGTGCCGTCCATCACGGCGAACACCCCGCGGTGGATCTTCTTCTGGATCATCAAGAGGTCCACGAGCGTTTCGTGGATCGTCGGGTGCGTCCAGTGACGGTGCTCGTTGAGCAGGCCGCCGAACGCGTTCTTCATGGCGCCGGTGGTGGTGGTGAAGATGTGCGTCTTGATCGTGGGCAAGTGAATGATGTTCTCACCGATGAAGCGCTTCGGGATCGAGAAGCCCTTCGGGAACACTTCGTTCAGCGTGAGGAAGTCTTTGGTCAGATCGCCGACGGCATCGCGGACGTTGATCCACTCTTCGCCCTCGTACAGGTGCACATTGCGCAGGCCGTGCGCTTGCAGCACGTTGATCTGCTTGTTCTCGCGCTCGCCGAGGTGCGCGTCGATCACGACCGTGCGGTTGTGGCAGCCGTGGATCAGCTTCGGGTCGTAGCCGTCCTTCTCCATGGCGCGGATCACGCCTTCGAGCTGCCAGGGCGTGGTGGACGAGCCCGGATAGAAGAAGTGCCAGGAGATGTTGATCTTGAGGCCGGTGTCGGCGTCCTTGGCGACCACGTCCTGGTAGCCGGCGAGGTTCATCACGCGGTGGTAGTCCGTAAGGACGGTGGCCGCGGACGTTCGGATGATGGCTACTTTCGACTTGCTCACGGTCGAAAAGGAAGCACGAATCGGCGGTAGCGTCCAGCCGCACAGGAGCGCGCGGACACACGGGTTCAGCGCGGCGAAGGCTTTCCTGGTAGCCTCCGCAGCCGATCATGGCCAAACCTCCCCGCGAGCCGCGTCGAACCTGGCAGGGACCGAAGAAGCGTCCGCTGCAGCCGCAGGTCACTACGCTCTGGGAATATCCGTCGCAGCACTACGGCGACGGCATGCAGGGCGATCAGCGCTACGTGGGCGCGACACCTTCGTATGTGATCTGGAACCTGATCCAGCGCTACACGCAGCCCGGCGCGCTGATCGTCGATCCGATGTGCGGCTCGGGCACGTCCATCGACGTCGCGAAAGACACCGAGCGACGTGCGCGCGGCTTCGATCTCGCACCGTACCGCGACGACATCGAGCGCGCCGACGCACGCAAGCTGCCGGTGCGCGACGGCGAAGCCGACTTGGTGTTCATCGATCCGCCCTATGGGGATCACGTCGACTACAGCAACGACCCGGCGTGCATCGGCAAGCTCAGCCCGTTCGACGAGCGCTACTACCGCGAGATGGGCAAGGTGCTGCGCGAAGCTTCGCGCGTGCTCAAGCCCGGCGGCGTGCTTGGCCTGTACGTGTGCGACTTCTTCAACAAGAAGGAAGGCTTCGCACCCGTGGGCTTCGCGCTGTTCGACGTGCTCGCGCAGCTGCTCACACCCGTCGACACGATCGCGGTGGTTCGCCACAACCGCACGCTCGAGCTCGGCAACTACCGCAAGGCGGCCGACGAGCAGAACTTCTTCCTGCGCGGCTTCAACTACTTGTTCATCGCGCGCAAGCCCGAGCCGCAGGCCAAGCGCCGCGACGCCAAACAGCCGGTGCGCCGACAGCAGCGCATGTAGGGCGGATGTAGGTTGTTGTGCGGTGGAGCATGTATTGGCCTATTCGCAGCCGGTCTGCTTGCCTGCGAACGGGAATTGCGCAATCACCTAACCTCAGGTAACCGAGCGCGGGGCATGACTCGGTTGTCTGCCCCGCCGATCGGCTTTCTTCGTGTCGGCGGTGAACCATGCGTCACTTTGGTCTCTTCGGTTGCTCGCGTCGCGTTTGGTTGATTGGCGTGATGGCGGGCGCGGTCGTGCTCGGCTGCTCGGGTTCGGCGAAGCCGGGCGCGCAGGTCGACAACACGGACCGAGACAGCGGTGCACCGGGCGGCGGAGCGAACGTCGACAGCGGCTTCGGCAACACGGGCGGCAGCGGCACCGGCGCAACTGACAAAGACGCGGGCGCACGGCCGATCAAGTGCGTGCCCAAGACGTGCAAGCAGCTGGGCACCGACTGCGGTCCGGTCGCGAACGGCTGCGGCAACGTGGTCGAATGCGGCACGTGCGGCAAGGGCAAGATATGCGGCATCAAGGAGCACAACGTGTGCACCGCGCCGGCCGATCTCTGCAAGCCCGCGACCAAAGCCGTGGCGTGCAAAGACAAGGAGTGCGGCATCACGGGTGACGGCTGCAGCGGCACTATCGAATGTGGCACGTGCAGCTCCACGCAGGCGTGCGGCATCGTGTCGGCGTTCCAGTGCGATCCGAAGCCCGTGTCGAATCCGAATACGTGCAACGCGAAGATCACGAGCTGCGCCTCGGTGGGCGCCGAGTGCGGCCAGATCGGCAACGGCTGCGGCGGCTTGATCGACTGCGACGCCGAGCTCGGCGGCTGCACGGGCAACGCGGTCTGCGGCGCGAACCAACCCCAGACGTGCGGCGCGCTGCCGGTGTGCACGCCACTCACGACCGCCACTGCTTGCGCGGGCAAGTGCGGCTTGGTCAGCGACGGCTGCGGCCCCAGCATGACTGGCAACGGCTTGATCGACTGCGACGCCGATCCGACCTACAAGTGTGCGTCCGGCAAAGCGTGCGGCGCTGGCGGCGTGCCGAACCAGTGCGGCGACGCGACCATGGGCGGCTGCGTCACGGTCTCGAAGAGCACGGCGTGCGGCTCGGCGACCTGCGGCCTGGCGAGCGACGGCTGCAGCAGCAGCTACTCGTGCGGCACGTGCGGCACCGGCACGCTGTGTCAGAACGGCAGCTGCGTGCCGGCGTGCACACCGATCGCGAAAGCCACCGCCTGCGCCAGTAAGCAGTGCGGCTTGGTCAGCGACGGTTGCAACGCCACCTACGACTGCGGCACGTGCGCGTCGACCGACCAGTGCGGTCAAAAGACCGCGTACAAGTGCGACCCGAAGCCACCGACCATGTGCGTTCCACTGTCAGCTGCCACGGCCTGCAACGGCAAGAAGTGCGGCATCGTGTACGACGGCTGCGGCAGCGCGCTGGCGAATCGAATCGACTGCAGCACCGTGAACGGCGGCTGCACGGCGGGTCAGTTCTGCGGCATCAAGACGCCCTTCCAGTGCAACGTGCCAGTCCCGCCCACATGCACCGCGGCGGGCTCGTGCGCGGCGCTCGGCTGGGCCTGCGGCACGGCGCTCGACAGCTGCGGCAACACCTATGACTGCGCGGCGGAAGGTCGCACCTGCAACGCGGCGACCGAGACCTGCATCGGCGGCATCACCGGGCCCACCACGTGTCAGGCCGGCACGGTCGGACCGGGTGGCGGTACGTGCGGCGTGTGCAGCGGCATTCCGGACTGCAGCGCGCAGCCGCAGGTCACCAAGCTGACGGGCCGCGTGATCACGCCCGGCCAGACCGACAGCGACACGGCGAATCAAGTCGGTGTGCCGAACGCGTTCGTGTACATCCTGACGAGCGACGACGAGACGCTGCTGCCCGCGATCCCAACCGGCATCGCGAAGGACAGCAACGGCGTGTGGCAGACCGCGTGCGATCGCTGCAGCGATCAGAACCTGGGCCCGGTCCTGACCAGCGCCACCACGGACGCGAACGGCAAGTTCACGCTCTCGGGCAACATCCCGGTGAACAAGGAATTCGTGCTGGTGGTGAAGATCGGCAAGTGGCGCCGCGCGCAGAAAGTGACGCTGCCCGCAGGCGCCGCCTGCAGCACGACCGACTGGTCGGTGCTCGCCGCCAACTGGCTCAACACGCGCTTGCCGCGCACGCGCACCGACGGCTTGGCGGTGAACATCCCGCACGTCGCGATCTCCACCGGCAAGGTGGACGCCATGGAGTGCGTGTTCGAGAAGATGGGCGTGGCGGACGGCGAGTTCGCCGAGCCGGGCGCAACCGGCACGGCGGCGCAACGCATTCACATGTATGCGTCGGACAGCAACAAGGGCGAGGTCATGTCGACCGGGTCCACGGCGGCGTCTGCGCTCTACGGCAGTGAAACTCGGCTCAACACCTACGACATGGTCGTGTTCGACTGCGAGTCGAGCGCGTACGAGCACAACACCAACGACGCCGCGATCCGCAGCTACGTGAACCGCGGCGGGCGCATGTTCGCGAGCCACTGGAGCTACACCTGGCTCCACGACAACGGCACGCTCTCGTACGCGAGCGCGACCGCGAGCGATACGCGCCTGGATACGTCGGCCAACTGGAACAACGGCAACAGCAACTCGCCGACCTCGGACACCGGCTACATCTCGGTCAATCGTACCAACGCCAACTCCGCGAAGATCAGCACGTTCACGCAGTGGCTGCTCGGACAGGCGCCGCCTGCCGTCACGGCCAACGGCTCGGACTACATCTTCACGATCACCGACCCGCGCGATCTGGTGGCTTCGGTCAACACGGGCTCGGACGAGTGGGTCTATCGGTTCAGCGGCAGCGCCACGGCGGGCACCGCCGCCAGCTGCTCATGCGGCAGCTTCGCGTGCCGCCAGAGCAACTGCCCCAGCAAGACCACGCAGGGCACGTGCACGGGCAGCTGCACGTGGAACCCCGCCGTGCCGCCGACGCCGGCGCCCAGCACCGTGCAGCAGTACTCGTTCAACGCGCCGTTCGGCGCTCCCAGCACGGAGATCTGCGGACGCGTCGCTTACAGCGCATTCCACGTGGCGCCGGGCAGCGGCAACTTCAATGGGGTCGTGTTCCCGGCGGGCTGCTCCGGAGACCTGACCGCGCAGGAGAAGGTGCTCCTGTACATGCTGTTCGATCTCGCCTCGTGCGTGACGACCGGCGGTACGCCAGCACCGCCCGCCTGCACACCGGTCACGCAGAACGCAGCGTGCACCGCAGGTGTCTGCGGCGCGGTGCCGAACGGCTGCGGCGGCACGATCAACTGCGGCGGCTGCCCCACGGGACAGATCTGCGGTGCGAACAACACCTGCTCGGCCGCGAACTGCACCAAGACTGACTGCGCGATGCAGGGTGCGACCTGCGGCGTAGTGGCCGACGGCTGCGGCGGCACGGTCACGTGCCCGGGCTGTGCGTCGGGACAGGTCTGCGGCTTGTTCACGCCGAACCAGTGCGCGATCACCTGCACGCCGAGCAACATGGCGACTGCTTGCGCGGGCAAGTGCGGCTCGGTCTCGGATGGCTGCGGCGGCGTGCATTCGTGCGGCGGCTGCAGCGGCAACCAGGTCTGCATCAACAACACGTGCCAGACGGGCACGTGCAATCCGCTCACGACCTGTCCTTCGGGCCTGCAGTGCGGTCTGATCAGCGACGGCTGCAGCGGCACCGTCAGCTGCGGCACCTGTACGCTGCCGAAAGTGTGCGGCGGCGCGGGCCAAGCCAACGTCTGCGGCCAGCCGATGTGCTCGCCGCTGATGTGCAGCGACGTGGGCGCGAACTGCGGCTACATCGGCACCGGCTGCGGCGGCTCGACCAACTGCGGCACGTGCGGACCCGGCCAGCTGTGCGGCCTCGGCGGTGCGAACAAGTGCGGTGGCTGCATGCCACTCGACTGCAACACGGCTGGCGCCGAGTGCGGACAGATCGGCGATGGCTGCGGCTCGGCGGTCGACTGCGGCAAGTGCCCTGCGGGACAAGTCTGCGGCGCCGTGACACCCAACAAGTGCGGGGTCGGCGCCGCGTGCAAGCCGCAAGCGTGCAAGGACGTGAGCGCAGAGTGCGGCCTGATCGGCGACGGCTGCGGCGGCGTGGTCGACTGCGGCAAGTGCATCTCGACGCAGGTGTGCGGCATCAAGTCGCCGAACCGCTGCAACGCACCGCCGGCGTGTCAGCCGCAAACCTGCGCTTCGGCAGGCGCGCAGTGCGGCGCGATCGGCGACGGCTGCGGCGGCTTGATCGACTGCGGACCCTGCGCGTTGCACGAGCAGTGCGGCGCCGTGATCCCGAACAAGTGCAACGGCGTGCAGTGAGCTTAGAGCCGATCTCGAAGAGCTCCTTCAACCCATGACAATGCTCGGTGCCCCGCTTCACGATCGGTGGCACGATGCGAACCTCACGATGCGAACCCAAAAAGGAGGCACGCCATGACCCTTTGCCCGATTGCCCTGATCTCAGGTTGTAAGAGCTGCCCGGCGTTTTCCGCGTGCCCGCTGAAGAGCGTCATCGGAGACTACAAGAAGGAGCCCGCGCCGGATGCGCAGGCCAAGCCGGCGGACACCGAGAAGAAGTGACCCAACGCGTGCGGTTCGACTTCGACCGCACGTTCGCGACGCGACCCGTGCTCTTGGCGCCGATGGAAGACGTCTCCGACGCGGTGTTTCGGCGCGTGTGTCGCGCGCGCGGAGCGGACGTGTGCGTGACCGAATTCGTGAACGCCGATGGCTTGGTCACGCAACAGGCTGACGCGCGCCGCAAGATCGCGTTGCCCGAAGGCGATAGTCCGACGGCGATTCAGATCTACGGCTCGAACCAGGAAAAGCTGACCGAAGCCGCGCGCATTGCCGAAGAAGCCCTGCCCGCGTACCTCGACATCAACTGCGGCTGCTGGGTGCCGAAGATCGCGCGCGGCGGCGCCGGCGCCGGTTGGCTGCGCGATCCGGACGCGATGGTGGCGATGGCCCGGAAGCTGGTGGCGAGCGTCGCGCTACCGGTGACCGTGAAGACGCGCATCGGCTGGGGCGACGAAGCCACGATGCCGATCGTGGAGCTGGCGCAGCGCTTGGAAGGCGTGGGCGTGCGCGCGCTGACGATTCATTGCCGCACGGCGAAGAAGGGCTACGGCGGCGACGCCGACTGGATCTGGGCCGCGCAGGCGCAGGCGGCAGTAACCATTCCCGTGATCGTGAACGGCGACATTCGCAGCGCGAGCGATGCCAAGCGCGCGCTGGATACTACGGGCTGCGCGGGCGTGATGATTGGACGCCGCGCGATCGAGCACCCCTGGATCTTCCGTGAGGTGCGAGCACGACTCGATCAGCAAGGTCAGCTGGCACCGCCTACGCTGGATGAACGCTTCGCGCTGTGCCGCGAACAGCTGCTCGCGATGAACGCGGATCGGGGTACACGCCGCGCCGTGCGCGCGATGCGCCGCAGCTATCCGCACTACCTGCAGCGCGTTCCGGGTGCGAGCGACCTCGTGCGCGAGCTGAACCACGTCGACACGCTGGCGGGCGTGCTCGAGACGCTGGAGCGCGGGCACGCCGAGTGCGCTGCGCTGGCGGCTCCGTCGTCTCCGTCGTCTCCGTCGGCAAGGCACGAGGCGTTCGCGCCGCGTACACCGGCTGCGCCGGCCGACACGAACTGAAGTGCCGCTACTGCGGCACCTCCACGACGGGCGCTGCGGGCGGTTTGCTGTCGGGCGTGACGCACGACGACAAGTCGAACAGCATGAACTCGAGCGCCTTTTCTTGAGGCGAGAGATCCATCTTGGCGCACTCGTCGGGCACGGGCTTGATCGGCATGTCGCCGGAGGCCGCGCCTACGTGCAGATCGCTGTACACGACGCGACCACAATACGAAGGTCCGTCGGGCGTGATCTTGGCGTCGGTCGGCGTGTTGAACGACAGGTACTGCACGGCGCCCGGTGCGGGCGAGCTCGAGTCCGCCAGGATCCACGTCTGCGATGGCGAGCTGCCCGGCGCGAGGTCGGCGTTGTGGCGCGCCTCTTTGATCGGTAGCTCGCCGTTGGTCAACGCGTTCACGTTGCCGAGCCACTTCTCGAGCGCGACGCCCTTCGGGAACGTCTTGCCGTTCGGGAGCTTGGTCACGATCGTCGCGTTGATGTCGTCGATGTGATTGCTGCCGGTCGTCCAGGTGGCCAAGTTCTCGCTGCCATACGGCCCGGTGTTGAACCATGCGTAGTGGAAGTGCGACGCGAACACGCGGCCGCCCGCGCTCGCGTAGGCGTGCAGCGCAGCTTGGTTCATGCCCGTGGTCTCAGCGCCCTCGCACGACAGGAGCACGATGTCGAAGCGCATCAGGTCGGCCTTCTTGTCCCAGAGCGCGACGGGGGCCTCGGGTGCAGGCGGCGAGGTGTTAGGCGCCGAGTACGCGGGCACACCGTCGAGCCTTCCGCCGCCGTGGAAGATGTGGATCCGGCCTGCGCCACCGGGGCCGGGTGTGTATTCGCTGGCGTCGACGCCGATGCGCCGCAACAAACACTCGAGCGTGTCGGCGCCACCGGTGGAGATCGCGATGTTCGGGATCGCGCCCTCTTTGTGGTTCTTGGGCAAGCGCAGCGACTTGTCGGGCTGCGGGTTGTCTTTGCAGCGCGTGACCTTCGCGATCTTCAGCTCCTTGCGCCACTTGCCGACTTGAATCACGAGCGGGATGTCGGTGCCGTCAGGTGCATCCGTGATCTTGAAGTTGCCGTCGGCGTCGGTGAGCGCGCTCGCGACCGGGTGGCCGCTGTACAGGGTATCGCACTGATCGCACGAAGCGCCCGTCTTGAGTGGCTCGAGCGGCGCGTTCGGTACGTAGACCACGATGTTGTAGAGCGGGTTCTTGCCGGCGGGATCGTAGACCCGGCCGCTGATCGTGGTGCTGCCACCACCCGCGCACGCGTGCTGCTGGCACTGCAGGCCCACGCACGCGGGAATGTTGCTCGTGCCGATGCCGCCATCGCTTAGGCCGCCCAGCGCGCCACCGACGCCGTTGCCGTTGCTGTTGCCGAACCCGTTGGTGCCCGCGCCCGAGCTACCGCTACCCGCACCCGATCCGAGGCCGGGCTCGCCAGGACCATGCGATCCGCTCGACGAGCATGCCGCCGCGACCAGCCCGAGAACACTCACGAAAAATGCAGCACGCATGTCACCTTCTCCTCCGCAGACCTGAGACCTGTGTTGGCTATCCGGGTCGGATCGTTGCTGGTTACGAGTACCCTCGCTCGATCCGAACAGTCCACCAATCGTGGACATCAGAGCGATAGCTCGCGGCCCTTGGACAAGCGTAGCGCGCGGTCGTCGCGAGGACGACAGCGGCCTCCGGGACACGCTCTGACAGTGGGGATCACGAAGGTTGACGGCCGCGGTGACCTCACAGCCGCGGGTTCATCGCGGCGAGACTGTCGATCAGCCCGAAGAGCTCGTGGTCGTGGGCGAAGCGCGGATGGCTGGCGACCAACTGCCGCAACCAGGCGATGGCATCGGCGTGCGAGCGCTGCCCGCGACGACGCGCAGCGTCGTATTTGTCGAGCACGATGACCAACTTCACCGTGCGATCGAACGGGGCGTCGGCGTCGAAATAGCCCCTGGTGCGCTCGTCTTTCGCGAGCAGCTCGTGCGGGTTGATGTTCTCGATCAAGTGGTGAGCTGCCGCCGCGAACACGACTCTGCGCGGCACGCCGTCGCCCTGCAAGATCTGCAACGTCCAGACGCTGTGCAGGTTCCAGAAGTCGCGCATGCGCATGGCAGGATCGAGACCAAGCGCGCGAAACCGGGAGGCGCGATCGCCAGCATCGGTCGCGAAGTAGAGCTGGAAGAAACGCGCCACCGAGATGCCGCCGTCGGGCACGTTCTCGACCGCGAACATCTCGGCGATCAAGCGCCGACCCGACACGTCCGCATGGTTGGGACCGGTCTTGCCGATGTCGGAGAACAAGCTGGCGAGCACGACCGTGCGACGCTCGATCGCACCCCAACGTTCTTCGGGCGGCTTGACCGCGTCGTCGTGGGCGAAGAACTGCTCGGCCAGATCCGCGCAGCGCTCGCAGTCGCGCACGGTCTCCGTGACCACGGCGAGTAAGCGCATGCGTTCCACGATCGCAGCGCTGACGCCCTCGAGATCGAGACCTGCCCGAGCGCACATCGCGTCCAGCCGCACGAGCGAGGCCCGGACCGAATCCCGGCCCTCGCGGGCGTCACTTGTCAGCTGCACATCAGCGGGGGATTTGTCGGTGTCGGTGTGCATGGAGACAAGCGGCTTGGCGACGCGCTGCTACGCGCGGTGCGCCGTCGCCGGAGCGTAACCTTACGGGCTGCGGCCTTCCAGCGCACACGCCCCAACGACCTTCTGGAACGTACCGTTCCGCACAAAATCCCACCGCGCGCGCTGAACCAACAACCGACGACTACTTCACATCGTGCACTGCGCGTTGCAGTGGTTGAATGCGCTGTAGCATGCGCTCTGGCAGCTCGCGTCGTTGCAGGTGATCATGCACTGCGACAGCGCGTCGCTGCACTGCGAGTAGCAGAGCGCGCTACCGGTGCCGACGCCGATTCCGGCAGCGCCGACACCCGCGCCTGCCGTGTTGCCAAGAACGCCGGCTGCACCCACGCCAGCGGTGCCCACCTGATTCGCTTGCGCGTAGCACGAGGTGCGGCACTGGTCCGCGGCGTTGTTGCAGTCCACGCGACAGCTACCGTCCGGACAGCTCGTGTTGCACGTTGACAGCTGCTGTTCGCACTGCGCGAGGCACGCGGTCACGCCACCGGTCGCAGCGGGCGTCGGCGGACCGGTGCCGTCGTCCGGACAACCCGCGAGGCAAGGGCTCAGCGCGAGCAGAGTGGCAAGCCTGCCGAGACGCGTGGACCACCGTGCAGCCATACCGATCTGTATAGCCCCCGGAGCGGCACGCGCCACTGCTCGAGATCCACGCTACGCGACCAGCCGGTCTCGAATCAGCTTGCGGCACCAAGAGAGCAGCCCGAGCGCAATGCCGAGCGTGTACGTGATGTCCCAGGCCACCGTGCCGAGCGAGACTCCGCCGCCGTGAAACGCGGCGCGCGACAGGCGCACCGGATGCAACAAGGGCAGCAGCTCGGCCACGTACAGCCACACGCCGTGCAGGCGCTCTTCGATCGGGAAGAACACGTCGGAGAACAGGAACAGCGGCGTCAGGAACATCGTGAAGTAGTAGCTGAACAAGTCGATGCTGCCGACGCGCAGCGTGAACGCGAGGCCGAGCGCGGCGAAGAGCAAGCCCGCGAGTGGGATCACGGGCAGAACGCGCAGCGCTTGCAGCGGCGTAGTGAGCCCGAACAGCACGGTGACGATCAAGAAGATGCCACCGTACATGCAGGCGCGGATCAACGCCCAGAGCAGCTCGCCGACCAAGATGTCTTCCGGCTCGACCGGCGTCGTGAGCATGACCGCGTACATCTTCTCGTAGTGCATGCGCACGTAGACGTTGTACGTGGCCTCGAAGCTGCTGCCGTTCATCGCGGACACGCAGATCAGGCCGGGCACCAGGAACTCCACGTACGGCACGCCGCGCATCTTCGCGACGTAGGCGCCGACGCCGAGCCCAATCGACCACAGGTAGAACACGGGCTCGAAGAAATTCGGCAGGATGCTGAGCACCCAGGTGCGCCGGTACATGGCGGCGTTGCGACGGGTGACCGCCAGCGCGTGCGGCCAGGAGATCAACTTGCTCATGCGCCGGCCTCGAGGTGCGTGCCCGTCTGGGCGAGGAACACGTCTTCCAGGTTCGCGGGGCGCGCGATGTACGCACGCTCGGGTGCGATCGCGTGCAGCCGCGGCACGAGCGCGGCGAGATCATTGCCGTACACGAGCAAGCGCGGACCGGAGCGCAGCGAGCCGAGCGTGAGGCCTTGCAGCAGCTGAGTTTGCTCTTCCGCCGAGCAATCCACTTCGAAGGCGTCGCGGCCGACGTGCGTCAGGATCAAGTCCTTGGGCGTGCCCTGACACACGGCGCGACCCTGGGCCATGATCACCACGTAGTCGCACAGGCGCTCGGCTTCATCCATGTAGTGAGTCGTGAGCAGCACGGTCTTGCCCTTGGCCTTGAGCTCGCGCACTTTCGTCCAGAGCGACAGGCGCACGGCGGGGTCGAGGCCGGTGGTGGGTTCGTCGAGGATGAGCAGCTCCGGCTCGTTGATCAGCGACATCGCGATCGCGAGCCGGCGCTTGAAGCCACCGGAAAGCGCGACCACGGGCACGTTCGCGTGCGAGCCGAGCTCCAAGTAGTCGACGAGCGCGGCGATGCGCTGCGACAAGACCGGCTCGCGCAGCAGGTGGTAGCCGCCGAACACGCGTAGGTTCTCGATCGGCGTGAGCACGTCGATCATCACGTTGTCCTGCAGCGTGACGCCCAAGCGCTCGCGCACGCGCCGACCGTCCTGGGCGACGTCGAGGCCGAACACGCGCACGCTGCCACCGGAAGGCTTGGTCACGCCGTAGATCATGCGCAGCGTCGTGCTCTTGCCGGCGCCGTTCGGGCCGAGCAGACCAAAGCACTGCCCGGGCTGCACGTGCAGCGAGAGCTCGTGCACGACCTCACGCCCGTCGTAGTGCTTCGAGACGCCGGTCACCTGGACCACGGGGACCGAGCTGCGAGCTTCGGCGGGCGCCCGAGGCGGCGCGGTGACAGAAGCTGGAACGGACACGCTCATGGAGGCGCCGGAGCATAGCAAGAAAAGTCGGCGGCGCTGGAGGCCGCACCCGGCCGCGGACCACGAACCCTCCCCTATGCACGTCGACCGTCCCCGCGGTATGCTTACGGGCCGAGCCGCGTCTCCCGTCAGTCCTTGTACGTCACGCCGGCCGCCGCCGCCGCTTGCGCCTTCACGGCCGTCTTCACCTTGGCGTCGAAGCCGTCCCCCCACCGCTCGCGCGCAGCTTCTTCTCTTCGGCCTTCACGTACTCGTTGCGCTGCTGCACCAGCTTGTCGAGCTGGCCCTTGATTTTCTCGCGAGCGGCGGCGGGCTTGCCCAGCTCCTCGGCCTGTTCGTTCTGCGGCCGGCCGCGCAGCTCCTGCGGTAGCTCGCTCGCTGGCACCGACGCCAACTTCACGCGACCCCTGCGTACGTCGTCGACCAAGTCGCCGCGGCCGGTGACCACGTCGCCGCCCTTCTTGCTCAGGTACGAGATGCGCGCCGCACCCGCTTCAGCTGACGCGCCGCGTGCCAACGACGCCTTGGCCGCGACCCGCTCTTTCTGGCCGGCGTCGCCGTACGGCACGACCGTGTCCGACAGCTCCGCGTTCAAGCGCGCGATATCGGCGTCCATCGGAGCGGCGATCGCCATCATGCCGCCGCTTTGCTCGATCGCCGCGTACATACCCTGCGCGTGCTTGGCGATCTGCGACCAGACGCGCCTGGTCTCGTTCTCGCTGCCGCACTGCACGGTGTTGATCACGATGCCGCTGGCAGCTGCGGACCGCATCGTCTGCGTGTACGGCACGTCGTTGTCGTAGTCCATGTGCGGCGGCGCGTCGCCGACCAAGAACACCGCGCGGTATACCGAAGGCCCGGCAGTCCAGTGCGTGCTGGCCACGGCTTCGTGCAGCGCTTGGTTCACCGACTCCGGGCCATCGCCGCCGCCGTCGGCCTGCAGCGCTTGCAGCTTCTGGTAGAGCGCGTCGAGATCCTCGGTCAGATCAAAGCGCTGCGTGATGTACGCATCCCCGCGATCACGATACGCGATCAAGCCCACGCGCAGCTCCGGCTCGGGCTGTGCGGACGCGAGCTCGTCGGCGATCGACCAGATCTTCCGCTTCGCGCCCTCGATCAAGCCGCTCATCGAGCCGGTCGTGTCGAGCACGAACATGACCTCGATGCGCGGGCGCGCGGGCTTGGCGACGACGGCGCCGCCCGGCTTGCCCGCGACGAGCGCGTGCGGATCGGCGGCAGCCAAGAGCGGCGTGTCCGCTGCCAACGCGACCGCCCCCACCAACAACGTGCCCGAGAACGCAGCCAACATGCCCAAACGAAAGCTAAATCCGCGACGCATCACACATGCCCTCCTGTCGGCCACCGCCCGGTGACACGAGACAAGGGCTAGAGACGCAGCACGTGCGAGAAGGATCTCGCAGGTTTCACGCGGCGCTGTTTTTCTCGGCCGCGATCGCAGTCAGCACTTCGCGAAACATGGTTTTCTTGATCGCGGCGAGCGTGGAGCGCGACTTGGCCGCGTTCGCCTTCGCCAGCTCGCGCGCGCTGCGCAGCACGTCCTGCTCCGGCGCAACGCTGTGCACGATCTGCCTTTGCAAAGCCTCGTCCGCGCCGTAGCGCTTGCCGGTGGTCATGGCTTCGTGCGCGGTGAATTTCGACAGGCGCGCTTGAATGAGCGCAGCCATCGGCGGCGTGAAGGGGATCTGGATGTCGATCTCCGGCAAACAGAAATAGCCGCGGTCGCTGCGCATCACACGGAAGTCGTGCGCGAGCGTCCACATCGCGCCAGCTGCAAACGCGTGACCGTTCATGGCGGCCACCGTGATCACGGGGAACGTGAGCAGGCGACCGAGCAAGCGATGCACGTGTCCAACGCACGCCTGCGAGGCTTCGGCACCGGCCGTCGCCATCCAGTCGAGATCGAGCCCGTTCGAGTAGAACTTGCCCTCGCCTACCGTGACCAGCGCAGCCGGACCCGACGACGCCTGCACTTCGTCGAGCGCGCGATCGAGCGCGTTGCAGAACGCTGCGTTGAAGCGGTTTTCACCGCTCTTCATCGTGAGCACGAAGACGTCGTCATGGCGTGCGAGGTCGAGCATGCGCGCATCCTACACCGAATAGCGGCCGCGCTGAGCCCCGGCCGCTATTCGGCGGCCTGCGTCTGGGCCTGGCGCCGCTCGATCGACAGCTCGCCGGCACCCGAGGTGCCGATCACGACCGTGTCGCCGGGCAGGAACTTGCCGGACAGGATCTGCTCCGCGAGCGGGTTTTCCAGGTGTTTCTGGATCACGCGCTTGAGCGGACGCGCACCGTACGTGGGGTCGTAGCCCAGGTTGCCGAGCAAGTCCTTGGCCGGGTCGCTGACCTCCAGCGCGAGCTCACGCTCGGCGAGCCGCTTCTTGAAGCGCTGCAGCTGGATGTCGACGATGGCGCGCAGCTGTTCGCGCCCGAGCTGGTGGAACACGACGATGTCGTCGAGGCGGTTCAAGAACTCCGGGCGGAAGTGCTTGCGCAGCTCGCCCATCACCGCCTCACGCACGGCCTCATCGCCCACGACATCGGTGATGTGATGGCTGCCGACGTTGCTGGTCATGACGATCACCGTGTTGGTGAAGTCGACCGTGCGCCCCTGCGAGTCGGTGAGCCGGCCGTCGTCGAGCACTTGCAACAGGACGTTCCACACGTCCGGATGCGCCTTCTCGATCTCGTCGAACAAAATGATGCTGTACGGGCGACGGCGCACGGGCTCCGTCAGCTGCCCACCTTCGTCATGGCCGATGTAACCCGGAGGCGCACCGATCAAGCGCGACACGGAGTGCTTCTCCATGTACTCGCTCATGTCGATGCGCAGCATCGAGGTCTCGTCGTCGAACAAGAACTCCGCCAGCGCGCGCGCCAGCTCGGTCTTGCCGACGCCGGTCGGTCCCAAGAACAAGAACGAGCCCACGGGCCGATTGCGATCACCAAGGCCCGCGCGGCTGCGGCGCACCGCGTTGCTCACGGCGATCAAGGCTTCTTCCTGGCCGACCACGCGCGTGCGCAAGCGCTTCTCCATGTCGAGCAGCTTGGACTTCTCGCTCTCGAGCATCTTGGTCACGGGCACGCCCGTCCAGCGCGAGACCACGCCCGCGATGTCTTCCTCGGTGACTTCTTCCTTGAGGTAGCTGCCGTCCTTCTGCAGCTCGGCGAGCTTCGCCTGCACCTCGGCTACACGCTTTTCTGCAGCCGGGATATCGCCGTAGCGCAGCTTGGCCGCGCCTTCGTAGTCGGCCACGCGCTGCGCGCGCTCGAGGTCGGTGCGCAGCTGCTCCACCGCGCTCTTCTGCGCGCGGATCTGCCCGATCACCTCTTTTTCCCTGAGCCACTTGGCGCGCATGCCCGAGCGCTTCTCGTTCAGCTCGGACAGCTCCTTCTTCAGCTCGAACAGGCGCTTCTTGCTGGCCGCGTCTTCTTCTTTCTTCAGCGCCTGCTCTTCAATCGTCAGCTGAACCACGCGCCGCTCGACCAGCTCGATCTCGTGCGGCATCGAGTCGATCGCCATCTTGATCTCGGCGGCCGCTTCGTCCATCAAGTCGATGGCCTTGTCCGGCAAGAAGCGATTGGTGATGTAGCGATCGGACAGCACCGCAGCCGCCACCAGCGACGCATCGCGGATGCGAATGCCGTGATGCACTTCGTAGCGCTCGCGCAGGCCGCGCAGAATGTTGATGGTGTCTTCGACCGTGGGCTCGCCCGTGAACACCGGCTGGAAGCGACGCGCGAACGCGGCGTCCTTCTCGATGTGCTTGCGATACTCCTCGAGTGTGGTCGCGCCGATGCAGCGCAGCTCGCCGCGCGCCAAGGCCGGCTTCAGCATGTTGCTGGCGTCCATCGCGCCTTCAGCCGCACCCGCACCCATCAGCGTGTGCAGCTCGTCGATGAACAGGATGATGCGCCCCTCGGCCGCGCCGATCTCCTTGAGCACCGCCTTCAAGCGATCCTCGAACTCACCGCGGTACTTGGTGCCGGCGATCAACGCGCCGAGATCGAGCGACAAGAGGCGCTTGTCCTTCAAGCTGTCGGGAATGTCGCCGGTCGAGATGCGCTGCGCGATGCCCTCGACGATCGCCGTCTTGCCCACGCCCGGCTCGCCGATCAGCACCGGGTTGTTCTTGGTGCGGCGCGCGAGCACCTGAATGACGCGACGAATCTCGACGTCGCGACCGATCACGGGATCGATCTTGCCCGCAGCTGCCAGCGCCGTGAGATCGCGCGTGTACTTCTCGAGCGACTGGAACTTGCCCTCGGCGTCCGCGTCGGTCACGCGCTGTGCGCCACGCACTTCCTTGAACGCCTTCAGCAGCGTGTCACGGTCGACGCCGCTGTCCTTCAAGAGCTTCGCGAGGTCGTCGCGTTGGCCCACCACGGCCAGGAGCACGTGCTCGGCCGAGGAGTATTCGTCCTTGAGGTCCTGGGTCTCTTTCCAGGTCTGTGTGAGCAACTCGCGCAGGCGCCGCGACAACGACGGCTCCGCACCGCCCTGCACCCGCGGGTACGCCTCGAGGCGCTTTTCGAGCGCGCTCTGCAGCGTGCCGAGGTTGCCACCTGCTTTGCCGATCAGCGCCGCGGCGATGCCGTCGGTTTGCTGAAGGAGCGCAAGGAGGAAGTGCTCGGGCGAAAGCTCGGGGCTTCCCCGCTCGGTCGCTTTCTGTTGCGCTGACTGCAGCGCTTCGCGCGTCTTGTTGGTGAGCCGATCCAGGCGCATTTGAGCTTCCCTCCACTTCGCAAGGTAACCACGCCTCAACGGGGATCAAGCGGGGGACAGCCTTTGCGTCCACCACGCTTTTCAAGCTGCTCGACGCCCGGCAATCGAGCTACGCTGGTGCTTGGACCAGATGCACAGTGAGCCCACCCGCATCGGCACGTCCCTCACCGGCTCGATCGACTTCGAGAGCGTGATACGCCGTTCCACGACTACCCGCAGTCGGACTACGTGCGGCTGTGCGTGGCAGCGGCGGCCGCGCGCTTCCGCGACATGCCGCTGCGCGAAGGCATCCGGCGCATCGCGCGGAAAGACTTCGCCATCTTCACTGACTCGATGATCGGCAAGGTCGTGCTGGCAGTCGCCGGCGATGCCCGCAGCACCCTCTTGCGCGTGCCCGAGGTGTACGCACGCGTCACGCGCAGCGGCCCCGTGCTCGTGCACGAGCTGGACGAGCACAGCCTGCGCATCGAGTTCAGGGAGTTCCACGGCCTACCCGAGTACCATGTCGGACAGCTCGAGGGCGTCCTTTTGCACTATGGCACCGAGCCGCGCATCTCGCTGCAGCATGCCGGCCACGAGCTCACGCTCGACGTGCAGACCACTGGCTGAGCGCGCTCACTCGACCGCGCTGCCCGTGCCGTCATCGGGCAGAAAGCCGCGCACGTCGATCGGCCCGCGCGCGCTAGGACCGCCGAGCAACGCGCTCAGCGCATCCCAGCCCGAGCGCGTTCGCGCTAGCTCGCGACCATCTGCAATCGCAGCGCGCGCGCTGTCGCGATCCCCGACGCCCGCAAAATAGAGCGCCGCGGCCCAAGAAAGCTCGGCCAAGCGATCGCGCGCAGCCGTGTCCGCGGGCTCGGCGCGCACGGCCTCGCGCAGCGCCGCGAAGTCTTCGTGAAATGCCGCAGCAGACGCGCGCTCTTCCGTCTTGCTCACACCCGCACCCGTGACTTCGTAGAACAGCTCCGTCAGCTGCAACGACTCGTACAGCCCAGGTGGCGTGCGGGCGTCCAGGTCGAGCAGGACGGGCCGACGCGCGGCCAGCGTCTCGAGCTCGGCCGGCGACAGCTCACCCTCGAGCAGGTACGTGCGCAAAAGAGCGCGCAGCTCGGGATCGCGGCTGGCGAGCTCCCACGCTTGCTTTTCATGGTCGAACAGCCAGAGCGGCAAGACACGCAGATCCGGCCTGGTGGCGTCTTCGGCCTCGAGCGCGGAGAGCATGTGCGCCGCATTGCCGTCGCGCAAAAGGAGCAGCGCACGAGCAGGCAGGCGCAGCCGCGCGCGTGCGCTCCAGCTGTCGAGAAACGTGAACGTGGGCGTGCGCGTCTCGCTCGCGCTGTGATGCAGGCGCAGCGCGCCGATGGCGAGCAGCACGAGCAGCGCACCCAGCTGACCGCGGCTCACGCGCTCGCGACTGCGTCCATCCGGCGCAAGCAGCGCACCCGGCAGCGCAGCGGCGAGCACCGCGCTAGCGGGCAAGCTGTATGCGATGAAGCCGAGGCCCGCGCGCGCCTCCGACGAATGCGCGAACAGGCCGTAGAGCAACAGCGGGGCCACCGCCGCGCTGGTCCAGAGCACCGCCACGCGTCGCACACCGGGCGTTTGCAGCGCGGCCACGGCGCCAAAGCCGACGATCAGCGCGAACAGGCCCAGCTCCTGCGCGAAGGCACGCACGATCACGAGCGGAGCCGGCGTCGCGGAGGCGACGGTGCTCACGCCGACGGCAAGCTCTCCGGGTTCCGCGTGCACGAAACAGAGCCCGATCGCGCTGCCGCCACCCGCGAACACCGCGAGGGCGAGCGCACGGGCGAGCGGCTCGCCGTTCTTGGCATGCAGCACGCGCGAGAGCGTGGGCAGCGCTGCGGGAAGCAGCACGAGCGCGGAGCGAAGATCGTTCGCCGCGCACAACCCGAACGCAACCGCGGCGGCGTAGAGCGGCCGCAGATCGTGCGATGGCCAGCTGGCCTCGAGCTCCGCGAGCCGCGACAGGCACAGGAGCGCGAGCGCCATCTGCAGCGCGTAGGCCTCGGGCAGCACGCCTTGCAGGAACAACGCCGGCGCACCGCAGGTGAACAGCGTGACTCCGAGCGCGAGCGGCTGAATCAACGCTTCGTGCGCGACACCCTGCGCACGCAGCAGGATGTCGATGCTGCGGTACAGGGCGCGCGCAGCCAGCGCGAGCGCGAGCGCCGATGCGGTCGCAACGCGCAACGAAAGCGGGCCGAGCGGCACGAGCGTACAGGCCTTGGCCAGCAGCATGCTGGGCGTGTGCCAGGCACGAGGGTCATCGCCGAGCACCGCGCGCGTGACCTCGCTGGAACCAAGATGACCGTGCGCTGCCGCGCGCAGCGCCGCGTAGAGCAGCGGTGCCAGCGCCGCCGCGAACGGCCCGAGCGAGACTGCACGCGCAGCGCGCGAGGTTTTTCCGAGCAGGGCCATGCTGCGCCGACAGAATCACAGGAAGGCGGCAAGACGGGAAGAAACGAACGCCTGGCCCTGCTCGCGCATCGGGAGCGATCCCGCCTCCGTTGAATCCTTGCCGTGCGCCGGTAAGCGGTCTAAATGACCGAGCGTGATTCAGGACTCGCCGCGCGCGCCGGTGCTGGGCCTCTTCGTGGGCGGCAAGGGTCGGCGCATGGGCGGTGCCGCCAAGGCTCTCTTGCCGGCGCCCGGCAGCGGCGAGCCGCTCGGCGCACGCCTCTTGCGCCTGGCCGAAGCCGCGGGCCTACCCGTCGTGTTGATCGGCGACGCCCGCGCCTCCGACTTGCCTCCGTCAGCTGCAACACTGCTCGGTCTGCACGACCGACCCGCCGGCATCGGCCCCTTGGGCGGGCTCGCGGCCCTGCTCGCACACGCCGATCCACGCCCCGCGCTGGCGCTGGCCTGCGACATGCCGTATCTCGACGCCGAGCTGCTGAAGAAGCTGGCCTACGACCCACGCCCCGCGGCCGTGCTGGCGCCCCGCGACCGCGCGACCGGCAAGTGGCAGGCGCTGTTCGCCCGCTACGATCCGCGGCTCGTCCGCCCCGCGCTCGAGGCCACGCTGGCAGCCGGAGAGCGCTCGTTTCAGCAGCTCTTCGCGCGTCTGCCGTGCACCGAGCTGCTGCTAGACGACGCCGAGCACGCGCAGCTCCGCGACTGGGATTACCCCGCCGACATCGAACCGTGAACCCTGGGCGCGCGACCCGGGGCGCTGCTACGCTCGCGCCCATGAAAGATCGCGTAATCATGATCACGGGAGCGAGCTCGGGCATCGGCGCCACGCTCGCAGAGACGGTTGCCAAGCAAGGCGCGCGCGTCGTGCTGCTCGCGCGACGTGAACCCGAGCTGAACGCGGTAGCCGCGCGCTGCGGCAAAGACGCGCTGGCCGTCGTCGCCGACGTCACCAAGCGCGCTGATTTTAAGCGCGCCGTGGAACAAGCGCTCGCCCGCTTCGGCCAGCTCGACGTGCTCGTCAACAACGCCGGACGTGGCATCACGCGCAACGTCTCGCAGCTGCGCGACGAAGACTTCGACGAGATGATGCTGGTCAACGTGAAGTCGGTACTCTACGGCATGCAGGCCGTGCTGCCGCATTTCCAAGCGAACAAGCGCGGCCACATCATCAACATCTCGTCGCTGCTCGGCCGCATCCCGATGGCCGCGTTTCGCTCGGCGTACTGCGCCGCCAAGCACGCCATGAACTCGCTCAGCGCCAACCTGCGCATGGAGCTGCGCGCCGACTACCCCGACATCCACGTATCCGTCGTGCATCCCGGCGTGGTCCAGACCGACTTCGGCCTCAGCGCGCTGCACGGCGGCGTCGACTCGCGCGCGATTCCAGGCTCGCAAACCGCGCAGGAAATCGCCGACGTGATCGCCGGGGTCATCAAGAACCCGCGCGCCGACGTGTACACGCGCGAGGGCGCGCAGAAGATGATCGTCGACTACTACGCCGCCCAAGACATGGGCGAGGCGGAGACCAAGCCGCCGTTCATGATGCCTCGACGCGCGTAGTTGAACGGGATCGCTGACTGACGGGCTCTGGGTGGCAGCTGACGCGCGCGCGGAAACCTCGAAATGCCAGCCGTGGTAACTGCAGGCAATCCGTCCGTCGGGTCGTACGAAGCCCTGCGAGAGCGGCGACAAGCGGTGCGGGCAGGCGTCGACCACGGCCGCCGGGCGACCGCTCGCATCACGCCACAACGCGTACGGCTGACCATCGAGCAGCACGCGGACAGGCCCACGTGCGAGCTCGTTCGCAGGCAACACCGGGTGAAAGAAGCGCGTGATCGGCTGCATGCCAAGCTGTACGCGCGGCCGAGTGAAACGGTTCGACCAGCCAGGCCCGAGGCGGGCTACTTGGCGAAAAACGTCACGATGCTGCCGTCCGCCGCGCCCTGCCGGCCCACGAACACACCGTTGCGGACGCAGAAATCGACCGGCATGTCAGCTGCACCATTGGACGGAGTCATCAGCACTTGCGTGCCGACGACCTGGTAGTCGCCCTGCTCGCTCGAGGGCTGCGTGATGTCCTGGCTCTCGGTGCACGCCGTGCCGGTGTCCACCACGTTGCCCGGATTGTTGGGATCGATGTCTGGGCAGGTCGCGCCGGGGTTGAGGCACGACTTCGGCACGAACGTGTGCACGGTCTCGGACGTCACCAGCGCCAGCGTGTATGTGTTGTCGGCCTTGAACGAGAACGTGCCGGTGACCTTGCCCTTCGAGACCGTGACGGTCGCGGCCGGGCAACCCGTGATCGTCTGCGGCGGCACGGACAGGCAGCTGGAGGTGACCGTCCACGAGCCCAGGACGCCGCCACCGCACGCCGCGAAGTTGCTGCAGTTGAGGACCGGACCGCTGCCCGCGTCGTGCCCGGCGTCGACGCCGGCCTTGCCCGCGACCCCGTTCATGGCTCCGTCTGGCCCGTCGTTGGCCGCCAGCCCGCCATCCTTCGATGCGTGGAACGTGCCGAAATCGTCCAGGAAAGTGCAGGCGCCGAGCTGCGTAGCAGCCAGCACGGCCAGCGAAAAGCGAAGTACGCGCGACATGGTGAAAGATCCCTCTACAACGCCCGGTGCACCGGATAAAACGGCCGCGGCCGCGGGTTTGCCCGCCATACCTAGTGCGAAAACGCCATTCGCGCCATCGGCCATGACGCTACCCGCCGGGAGGCGCTACCAGAGGTGGCTGCGCCTCCAAGTAGCTGATCCTGCGCTGGTCCCGGGCGATCCTTGCCAGCAGGCGCTTGCGCAACAGCTCACGCAGATGCAGCTGCTCAGGCTCGCGCGGAGCGCCATCCCGCTCGGCCTCGCGATCGAACGCGCGCAGCTGGTCCTGCTCTACGGTGAGAACGTTTCGAGCCGACTCGAGAGCGGCGGCGCGGGCATCCCCGGCTGGCAGAGGGCCGCGCGCTGTGTTGCTGCCAGCTGCAACCGGAGCAACCGCAGCAGCGGCTGGCGGCGGTGCTGCGCTCGCCGCAGCGGGGGGCTGCGCGCCTCGCTCGGGTTCATCGAGCGCCGCGGGAGCGACCGCAACCGGCGCGCGTCGTGGTGAAACCGAGCGCAGCGCATGGCGCGGGCGCAGCAGCGTCGCTCCCCAGCTCGCGGCAATCACAGCCAGTACGCCGATCGTCACGAGGCCGCGCTTCATGATCAGGTCGTCCACCCTGCGGTCAGCCGGCGACGCCGCTCAACACAGGCGGCTCGAAGTACGCGATCACCTCGGTACGCCGCAGGTACAGCGCCGCCGTCAGATAGTCGAGCTCCACGACAATCCCGGCGAGACACAGCGTAGCCAACAGGCTGCGACCCACACGCCGCTCGCGATACGCAAAAACGCCCGCGATGGACTGCGCAGGCGCTGGCGGTAGCTCTGCATCCGTTGGCTGCACTTGCACTCTCCCCCTAAAGTCGCTCCAATCCTACAGCAATGAGCACAACTGACAATGCTGCGACGGGCGTGCCCATGTGCGCGGAGCACCCGACGCGAGCCGCCGTCGGAACGTGCGAGCGCTGCGGGGCGTTCTTCTGCGGCGCATGCGCGAGTCCGGGTGGACTGTCGTTCTGCAAGAACTGCGAGGCGCGCCGACGTTACGTAGCCTGGGAAGATATGTCGCTCGGGCGGGGTCAGCGCTTCTTCGACACGGTGCGCAGCTCGATCACGGAACTGCCACGGTTCGCGTCCGAGCTGCCCCTGCAAGGCGGCTTCCGTGCGCCGCTGACGTTCGCACTGCTGCCGAACCTGCTCGCCAGCGTGATCGTCGCGGCGATCGGCGTGCTCTTCATCGGCGCGATGATGCACGCGCCGCTCTTCGCGACCAGCAAACAAGGCGACGCGGTGTCGCTGATTGGCGCAGTGGCGGTGTTCGTCACGTACTTCGCGACCGCGCTCGGCAGCGTGCTCGCGTACCTGACGGTCTGGGCCGGCGTGCTGACTGGATCAGCGCGCGTGTTCGGCGCAGAAGGCCTGCGCTACGAGAGCATGTTTCGCATCCTGTGCTACGCGAGCGGACTCAACGGGCTGTACGTCGTGCCTGTGATCGGCACGCTCGTGCTCGTCTACCACGTCGTGGTGACCGTGTTCGTGATCTCGGCGCAGGGCCGCGTCTCGGCGTTGACCGCGCTGGCAATCATCGGTGTGCCTGCGGTGCTGCTCGGAACCTGCTGCTGCGGCAGCTATCTACTGTTCTTCTTCACGATGCTGAGTCGTCACTGAGGTTGGGTGACGCTCGGCGCAGATGCCTTCGGCGCCGCCTCCACCTTCTTCGGCTTGCTCTTCCAGCCGCCGCCGGTGCGCAGGCAGCGCAGCGCCCATGGGAACCAGCGTACGCAGCTGCTCGCGAGCCACAGCGACCAGAGCAGCATCAGCACGCGCCAAGCCCAGATCGGCACGCTGATCAGCGTCGGCACGGGCAGGTCCGCGGCCACGCGATCGACGAAGAACTGCAGCGAGCTCGCGTCGCTGCTCGCACCGACCACTTGCATGTCGGGCTGCACGATTAGGCCTGCGCGCACGGCTGCGTAGAGCGCGCTCATCACCACGACGGTCCACGCCAGCAGCGCCAGCTGGATCAGGTTGTGGCGCATGCGCGGTTGTTCGGGCATGGCCGCACGGTAGTGCAGCGCGAAGAACCAGCCGACCACGACCAGCGCCACCACAGCGCTCACCTGGGTCAAACCTGCACCGAGCAGCGCCCACTGCCACGCCCTGAGCGGTGAGCCTGGCAGCAGCGTCAGCACGAACGCGCACAGCAGCACGAACGCGAGCTGACCCCAGAACAGGATCGCAGGACCCCAGGCGGGCCCGCTCGTCCACAGCAGCCAGCGATCGGGCGGCACGCTCAGCGTCACCGACACGTTCGCTGCGCCGCCTTGCACGCGCACGGCCGGCGCGTGCTCCACGGTGGCGATCCCGATCGGCTCCTGAAACGAAACGGTCACGGTCTGGCTGCCGGGATTGAGCGTAAACTGCAACGCATCTCTATCACGACGATACGGTCGCTCTTGGTCTTCGATCTTGAACGACAGGACACGTGCGCTCTTCGGCAAGGTCACGCTCTGCAGGCCGCCGCGACTGGTGCGAATGTGCAGCGTGAGCAGCGATGCGCGCGAGCGCACGCCGGGCGTGACGACGAGCTGCGCGCTGTCGATCGTGACCGACTGCCCGGCGGTCGCGCGAGGCCGCTGCAGCGCGATGTTCAACGTCTCGGACGGCCACGGACGAAACTGCGGCTCCCAGCGGTTGTCGACGACGTGCACGATCGGCGCAAGGCCCGTTGCGTCGCAGTGCCAGATCGCGCCGCAGTGCAGCGTCCAGACCTCGGAGTAGCGCGCACCGTCCGCCGCGCGCAGTGTGAGTAGATCGCGCGGGCTGAGGTTCGACGACCACTCGACCTTGCTGTCGTCGCGACCAAGACCGACGTTCACCACGTTGCCTTCGACCTCGAGCGACGAGTCGGTGATCGATTCGCCCGCCAGCAGCGGCACGCGCACCAGGATCGGCGTGCCCGACGGGCTGACGCGCTCGAGCGACGAGTGAACGAGCAAGCTCGTGCCGAGCTCGAAGTCACGATGCAGCACGAGCCACGGTGCGAGCGCTTCACTCTCGGCGCGCTCGTGTTCTTCCGCGGGTAGCAGCCGACGCACCTGAATCGAGTCGCTCACCTGCCCGTCCGCGCGCACTCCGTCGATCGCGAAGCCGTCGGCGTGTACGACTGCGCGCTGCGGCGCGTCGCCGAGCGCAAGCGCGAACGCGTCGCTCGGCGGCAAGGGGCCCTTGGCCTCGAGCACGTGTTGGCCCGGTGTCAGACGCACGTGCAAAAAGCCATCGTCCTGCAGCACGACCACGGCGGGTTCTTGATCGCATGTGAGCTGCGCGGGCGTCCACGACGCGGCCGGCCCAGGCAGGCGAACGCTGGTCACCGCGGCGGCATGAGCTTCCACGCGCAGCTGCAAACCTCGCGGGCTCACGTCCAGCTCGAGCCGCTGCACGAGCGCGCAGCTGGGCTCGCACGTGGCCGGCTTCACCAAGCGATCATGCAGCTGCTTG
>JADGRF010000090.1 GCA_017881055.1 Sandaracinaceae bacterium | reverse complement strand
GTGTACTGGATCTTTAGAACGGGTTACCGGCTGAAGGTTTAAACAGCGCGAGCCTTTGCGCTGTTCCGTCATCAAAAGCTGGAACCGGTTGCGTGTCCGGGGCACTCTCGAGCGATGGCCGTGCGCGCTGCGTGTTTGTCGCTCCTGCTGTGCTCGGGTATTGCCTGTGGCGGCACGGGGAGCCACACGGATGCTGGAGCGGTCGCAACGGAAGGCGGCGCTCCAAACGGGGGCGCCATGGCCAACGGTGGCGCCATGCAGGTGGCTGGCTCTGGCGGCAACGCGACCGCCGGCGACGCGGCCGCGGGCGGCGGTGCCACGGGCGGCAGCGGGGGAGCGCCCAGCGGCGGAGTGGCCGGCGCGAACAGCGGAGGCACCGGTGGCGGCGTGGCCGAGCATTGCGCGGGCGCGACCGGCGTCGGCAAGGACGCGCTGGGTGTCACCATGCTGTGCCCGACGCTACCGGGCGGCAAGGTGTGGACGTCGAAGTGGAACAATGGCGTTGCGCGCCAGTTTCTAGACCACGATCCACAAGACGATTGGTTCGACGCCGATCACGGCGACGCAACCTACTCGACGGACGGGGCCGGCATTCTGAAGATCAGCGGGAACACGCCGCGCATGTACGTTCACGATCCCATGCGGCTGGACCAATGGCGCAATGTCGAGATCACGATGTACTTTCAACGCGTCGCCGACAACGCCACGCCTTGGGGCGGCTTGGTCGCGCTTGCGCGCACCAATCACGGCACGATCGGCAAAGAAGACGTGAACCTGTGTGACACGCGCGGCATCGACGCACGCATGCGCTACGACGGCAAGATCGACTTCGAGAAAGAGACGAGCCATCCACAATCCGTCGCGGTCTCGAGCAAGACCCAGTGGGCCGGCGGCATGCCGATCGGCGCGTGGATTGGCTACAAGTCGCTGATATACGACCTTCCGAACGGCAACGTGAAGCTCGAGCTCTGGCTCGACGAAAGCGACGGCGCGAGCGGCGGCGCATGGATCAAGCTGCAAGAGTTGGAAGACGATGGCACCAACTTCGGCGTTGGCGGCACACCTTGCAAGCAAGGTGTCGACCCTGCCGCCAAGCTCACCGCTGCGCCCGACCGCGCCGCCTCCGAAACCGGAAAACCGAACATCAGCGTCTACTTCCGCAGCGATGGCGTCAGCCCTGACGGCTTGCTCTACAAGAAGGGCAGCGTCCGGGAAATCTCGCCGTAGCCGCAATCGAACCGCGGCGTTACGCGTGCAGCTTTTCCGCGATCCCCGCGGACGCCGTTCGCGATCGCGCAAGGTTCGCCGTTCTTCGCCACGCAACAGGAGAAATCAGAACGGCACGCGGCCGCCGACCGTCGCGATGATGTTGTTGCCGTACGACGCGGTCGAGAACTGACGGTCCACGCTGAGGTCGAGCCAGGCGTCGCGCGCAAAATCCAAGAACGATCCGCCGAGAAACGCCAAGCGGTACTCGAGCTTCAGGCCGACTTGCTGGCTATGAAACTCCGCCATCTTCGGATCGTTCGAGACGTAGCCGGTGTAGCCGAGCGGATAGCGCGGTGACTCGTAGAAATACGCGCGCGTCTGCGTGTAGAAGCGATAGCGTGCGCGCAGCACGAAGTTCTCGCCGAGCTCTTGGTAGATACGGGCCTCGGGCGTGACCGCCATGATGTCCCACGAGTCCACGTACACGCGGTACGCGAGCGAGAGCGTCGTGTTGCTCGCGGGGATGAACCATGCGAGCGAGCCCTCTATGTTGTGACGGAAGCGCTCGCCCGGATGCTTCTCGGCGTACGGGCGCGGACCGATCAGCGCGCGCCGATACGGGTTTGCGAGAAAGCCCTCGAGGTAACCGAGCTGATAGCCGACGCCGAGGATCAAGCGCGATGTGACCACCTGCGACAGCGACAGCGCGCTGGTGAGGCCGTAGAGCCGGCCTTCGAACTTGGGCATGACGTTGCTGTAGACCGAGTCGTCGACGCGGTTGAGATTGAGCGTGAGCGTGGTCGTCTTCTCGTTCCAGGACAGCGCCGACGACAGCCCGTACACGCGCGATTCGTAGTCGCTCTCGGTGCTGTAGCGGCCGTGCACGGTGAGATCGAGCTGGGCGCCGCCCATGTCGAATTCCTTGCCCACGCTGGCGCCGATGCCGTGACGCAGCTCGGTGAACACGCCGTCGGCGCCGCCACCGGTCTGCGCGATGCTGGCGCTCGAGATCACGTCGACCAGGTAGTCCGCCGACAGATGCACGCCGTTAGGCGCCTCGGCCGTGACCTTGAACGTCGGCACGAACACGCGCGTGGAGCGCTCGTAGTAGTAGTTGCCGCGGCCCTCGAGCTCGCCTGTCCACGTGCCCGACGCTTCGTCGGCGTACGCCGAGGAAACACCGACCAGCACGAGCGCGCACGCGAGCAACGCCCGCTTCAATTGCAGCCGCATCCACCACCTGTGCTGCTCGCCCCGTTGCCGATCGCGCCCTCGCGCGAGTCGCGCACGTGGCCCTCGAACTCTTCCGCGAACGCCTCGCGCTTGCGATCCATGCCGGCGTGCGTGAGGTACTCACGCTCGTAGGGCTTCACGTGCGTGCAGCCATTAGCGGCAAGCACGAAGAGCGCGAAGCAGAGCGCAGTCGAGGTAAAACGCATGGTCTTGGCTCAGTCGGCACTAAGGCGTGCGAGCGCTACGAAAGGAGTAAGCGCCGCGCGCGCGAGCGCACGCAATTGTTCATCGCCGCGAATCATGGCGGCAAGTTTTGGGCCCACCGTGCCATAAAACGCCACGAACGCGCGACCCGGTGCGTTGCTCGAGAGGTGCCGATCGCGAAAACGGCGCAGCGCGGAGATCTCGTTCGCAAAGGGGGTACCGTAGGCCGCCGTGGCCACGAAGCAGGGAGTGACGGTGGCGAACACGCGCGCGGGCGTGGTCAGCTCGGCGACCTGCAGCGGGCCAGCCTGGGCACAGCCGTCGATCGCGCGCACGCCGATGTAGTAGTGCGTCTGCGCGATCAGGCCGCCGAAGTCGACATGGACGTGGCCCCCGGACGGAGCCGTCGTGGGCACGCGTAGCTCTTCGGCCGCGATCGATGCGTTCTTGGCCGGCGTGCCGCGCATGAACGTAGCGTCATCGACCATCGGCTCGGTCGAGACACGCACCTCGTAGCGGAACACGCCGACGTCGTCATTCGCGGGCACGAACGACAGCGAGCCCCACTCGTGGGCGTGCAGCTTGTTTGGGAACGTGCGCAGCTCCAACTTTTGAACCGAGGACGGCGCCTGATCGTGCATGCAGGCGAGCGCGGGCTTCACGATCACCTTCATGCGGTAGCCGCCTTCGCTCAGCTGCAAGCGATCGGCGCCGCTGCCGGGTGCCTTCACCGGATCGTCGGTCATGCCGTCCATCGAGCCGAGCGCGCCGTAGCTGGGGTCGGCGGTGTCCCAGCTGGCGACGCTGCCTTGCGCTGCGTCGGCGCTGCTCTCCACCTGCCCGGCCATGCCGAGCGAGAACGGCGTGCAGTACACGACCGAGGGCTGACCACGATACGGATAGCCGTAGCTCAGCGCCCAGGAGTCCCACTGCTCGCGGGGCGTCTGCGGCGTGGGGTACCTGGTCGCGTCCCAGCTCGCGTTGTAGTCACCCTCGACGTTGATCTCGAGGCACGCGCGGTAGTCACCCGCGGGCCACGCAAGCGGCACCGAGTACAGGATCTGCTGCTCCTTTTCGCCCTTCGGCGTGGCCATGCTGACGGCGTCGATCTCGGGCATGACAGCGCGTACGTCGGCGTCGTAGCTCGCCACGTCGGCGTGCTCGTAGCACGAAGGACCGCAGGTCTTCACGTCGCGCCGCTCGGGATACAGCGAGGTCAACGACAGCGGTTCGGAGCGGCCGACATGCGTGTCCATACTCTCGTAGGGCTCGCTGTAGTGCTCGTCGACGTCGGCCTGCGTGATGAAGCGACCCTTGTCGCTGGTGAACACGCTGGCGCAGCTGACGGCGTCGAGCGCGTCCTTGCGTGAGCGCGCGCTGTCGAACGACAGACAAAAGTAGTTGTCGCGCGAGGCTTCGGCGCTGCTGGTGCGCGACGCCAGACCTTCGTACGTGCGATCCTGGAAGATCACGCGACGAAACAGCTTCGCACCGGGCGCCGCGGCACGACGATGCGCCCACACTGGCAGCACGCCTTCGCGCCGACCGTACGGCCAACGAAAGCCGCTGTTCATCTGCGATGCACCCGGGCGATTGCCGATGCCGCGCTGTGCGACCGCGTCGGTCAGGCCAACCGTCGTGAGGAAATTGCCCGCCGCGTCTTCGATCCACAGCGCTACCTGCGCGTAGCCCGTAGGTGTGAAGTGCAGCTCGACGATCGCATGCGGCTGGTCGTCCGCATGCGCAGCACCTGCACGCAGCAGCGCAGCCACGCACGCGCACACGATGGCAACTACCGTGAGCGCCTTCGACGATGGGCCCATCGTTTCCAGGCTAGAACGCTAGGGGCACCCGCGCAACGCCGGATTCCTGTTCAAACCGAAGCGCGAGCACTCGCTTCATTTGCGCCGACCGCGTTTTGCGGGTGTGCCAGGTGTGCCACTGCCACCACGAGCGCTCGCTCGTGCCGGGCCCGACGACCCCGACGACCCCGACGACTCGAGCGACTTGGCCGACTTGCTGCTCGCGCCGCCGAAGCCCTCCTGCTCGAGCTCGCGAATCTTGTCGCGCATGCGCGCCGCCTCTTCGAACTCGAGCTGCTCGGCCAAGAGCAGCATCTCCGCGCGCATCTCCTCGACCATCTTCTCCGTGGTGTCGCTCGCCTCGCCCGGCTTCAAGATGGGAATCGTCACGTAGTCGCCAGCGCCGGCTTCCGGGAGCATGTCGCGAATCGCCTTGATCACCGTCTCCGGCGTGATGCCGTGCGTGATGTTGTAGACCTTCTGGCGCTCGCGACGACGCTCGGTCTCGCCAATCGCCTGCGTCATGGCAGCCGTCATGCGATCGGCATACATGATCACCTCGCCGCGCACGTTGCGCGCCGCGCGGCCCATGGTCTGAATCAACGAGCGCGCCGAGCGCAGAAAGCCTTCTTTGTCGGCGTCCAAGATCGCGACGAGCGACACCTCGGGAATGTCCAAGCCCTCACGCAGCAGGTTGATGCCAACCAATACGTCGTACTCGCCGCGGCGCAGATCGCGCAGCAGGTTCACGCGCTCGAGCGTGTCCACGTCGCTGTGTAGATAACGGCAACGCACGTCGAGCTCACCGAAGTACTCGGTGAGATCCTCGGCCATGCGCTTGGTCAGCGTGGTGACGAGCACACGCTCCTTCCGCTCGGTGCGCTTCTTGATCTCGCCGTACAGATCATCCACTTGGTTGCCGACCGGGCGCACGTGCACGACCGGCTCGAGCAGGCCCGTAGGGCGCACGACCTGCTCCACGACCACGCCCTGACACTTCTGCAGCTCGTACTCGGCCGGGGTCGCGCTCACGTAGATGACCTGCGGAATCTTCGGCTCGAACTCTTCGAACTTGAGCGGACGGTTGTCGAGCGCGCTCGGCAAGCGAAAGCCGTGCTCGACGAGCGTCTCCTTGCGCGAGCGGTCGCCGCGGTACATAGACGCCACCTGCGGCACGCTCTGGTGCGACTCGTCCATCACCAAGAAGTAGTCCTTGGGCATGTAGTCGATCAGGCACGGTGGCGGCTCGCCCGCTTTGCGCCCGGACAAGTGCCGCGAATAATTCTCGATGCCGTAGCAGAAACCCATCTGCTCCAGCATCTCGAGATCGTAGTTGCAGCGCTGTTCCAGGCGCTGGCGCTCGAGCAGCTTGCCTTCAGTTTCCAGCTGCGCGAGCCGCTCCTGCAGCTCGGCGCGGATCGTGGTCGTGGCCGCGCGGCGCTGCTGCTCGGGTGTGACGTAGTGCGAGCCGGGGTAGATGCCGTAGTGGTCCAGCTCGCGCAGCACCTTGCCGCGCAGCGGGTCGATCTCGCTGATCTTGTCGATCTCGTCGCCCCAGTACTCGATGCGCACGGCACGGTCGTCCTCGTAGGCGGGAAAGACTTCGATCACGTCACCGCGCACGCGGAACGTGCCGCGGTGAAAGTCGACGTCGTTGCGCTCGTACTGAATGTCGACCAAGCGCCGCAAGAGCTCGTCGCGGCGAATTCCGCGAAAAGCCGAAGGCTGTTTCGCGGGTATGCCACCAACCTCGCCTTGACCGCGCTCCAGGCGGATCGTCATGTGGTCGTACCACTCGGCCGAGCCGATGCCGTAGATGCACGACACGCTGGCCACGATGATCACGTCGTGCCGCGACAAGAGCGAGCGCGTGGCGCTGTGGCGCATGCGATCGATCTTCTCGTTCATGATCGAGTCCTTCTCGATGAACGTGTCGCTGGTCGGGATGTACGCCTCGGGTTGGTAGTAGTCGTAGTAGCTGACGAAGTACTCGACCGCGTTGTCGGGGAACAG
Organism: Sandaracinaceae bacterium; assembly: GCA_017881055.1. Lineage (GTDB taxonomy): Bacteria > Myxococcota_A > Polyangia > Polyangiales > JAFGIB01 > JADGRF01. The sequence goes on along the minus strand of JADGRF010000090.1, from coordinate 29,382 downwards.
ATCGCGCATCTCGCCATACAGCTGCGCAGCCAGCGTCTTGTTTGGCGCCATGATCAAGCACGGCCGGTTCAAGCGCGCGATCACGTTGGCGATCGTGAAGGTCTTGCCGCTGCCCGTGATGCCGAGCAGAGTCTGATGCCGGTCACCGCGCAAGAGGCCCGCAGTGAGCTCCTCGATCGCCTTGGGCTGATCGCCCGCCGGTTTGAAGTCACTGTGGAGCTTGAAGGGCGTGCTCATGGCGCAGCAACGCTTGCAGCCTCACCCGCGCGGCGTCAAGCCGGCGCGGGAGCCAAACGCGCGACGCTCGAGGAGATCCGCTACGGACAGGCGGGCTTGTGCGTCAGCTCGTCGTGCAGCGCGGCAAGCCAGCCGTCACCCGCGGCCTGCGGCTGCAGCATGGCTTGCTCCAGCAAGCTCTGCACCGAGGCCGCTTCGCCGCGACGCAGCAAGAGCTCCTGCGCACCGAGCAGTGTCTCGCGCGACTCACCTTCGCGGCGAGCACGCGCGAGCGCGCCGTCCGCAGCCTCGAAGTCGCACAGCAGCGTAGAAACCAGCGCATGGTACGCATCGACGAATGGCACGCCGTCGGCGCCCTGACTCGCGCGCGCCAGCTCCTTCTGGGCGCTGCGCAGCGTCGCGACTTGCGCCGCATCGCGCGGTGCGGCGAGCCCGTTGTCGTGGCCCGGCCGCATCAAGGGCTTGAGCGCGAGCATCGCGCGCACGAAGCCGCGGTAGCCGCGACTGGCTTCTTCGTCGGGCAAGCGCTGCAGCTCGCTCAGGATCGCCTGCTCCTGCGCCGTGTCGGTGTTCACGAGCCAGTCGTGCTCGTAGCTGGGCAAGAGCGCGAGCGCGCGCGGGGGCGAGCCGTCGAGCAGCACACCGTCGCTGCGCACGAACGTCGCGTAGCGATCCTCCACGCTGACGAGGCTCCAGCCCGGCAGCGTGCTCATGGTCTGAAACAGCGGGCGCTGCGCGCGGTACGTGTGCCGCACGACGACGGTGTCGATGCGGTAGCGATCGAGCGTGCTGAGCAACACGTCATGCTGCTCGAACGCACGACGCACGAACTTCAAGTGCTCGGGACCGTAGAAAGGCACGCGCCCATCCACGAGGAAGCGCGCGCGCGGCGCCGCGAACATCAGGTACCAAGAGTCTTCGATGGCAGCGAACACGCGCGGTGCTGGGGCGTTGCGTTCGAGCCAGTGCCCCGCGGCCACCGGTAGCCGCACGGTCGTCTCGCCGTGCCCCGGCGGTAAGTAGGGTGGCAAGCGCGCTGCAGCCCAGGGCACGAGCGGCGCGCACAGCGCGAGCGGCACGCCGAGCACAGTCGCGAGCTTCGGCACGGACAGAGCGGACAGGCGCGTGGAAAACTGCCCCGCAAGACCGATCCCGATCACGGGCGCGCTCAGCAGCAAATAGTCACCCACGAAGCGGATCGAGCGAAAGCTAGCGAGGCCCAGCACGCACGCGCTCGCGAACAGCGCGCGCGTCAGCACGCTCGTGCGCATCAGAAACGGCACGCACAGCACCAGCACGAGCGAGTGCAGGAGCGGCGACACGAACAGCCACTCGGGGTCCGTCGGCTGCCAGGGCTCCCACTCCGTGACCAGCTCGCGATACACCGGGTTGGCCACGTGCGCGATCGCGTCGACCAAGATCGCAGGGCCGTACGGCGAGATGCACGACGCCACGAGCTGCAGCCCAAGCACGAGCAACAGCTTCCAGCGCGCACCGCGATCGACAAAGCCGATCACGCAATACACCGACGTGATCGCCAGCCCGAGCAAGTGCGAGCCGTGCAGGTTCACCCAGGCCAAGTGCAAGAGCGCGAGCGCGACGATCCACGCGGCGTCGACCGCGCGCCGCGCTCGTCCGAAGCCGCGCAGCAGGTACGAAAAGCCCAGAAAATACAGCGTGGCGAGCGGCAGCGTGAGCAGGTGCGGGCGCTCGGTCAGGCGAAAGCGCGCGGCTGGGATCGCACATACGATCACGAGGCACGTGAGCATCGCGGCGCGCGCGCCAGCCAGCAGCTCCGCCAGACGCATCAGCAGGCACGCCGTCAGCGCCAGTGCCAGGCACTTCATGAACAAGAGCGCGTCGGCGCCACCGAGCGCGTACACACGGTACGTGATCAGATCGCTCAGCCACTCGTAGTTACGCCAGAGCTGCGGCGTGTCGCGAAAGAACGAGAAGCCGTCGTAGAGCGGGACGTGTCCGAGCGCGACGATCTGGCGGCCCTGGGCGAGATGTCCGAAGGTGTCGGGGTTGTTGATCGGGAAGTAGCCCGCGAACGCGAGCGAGCACGCCGCGATGACATAGAGCGCGCGCAACAGAAGCGCTTCGGAGGCGTTCATCGGCGCACGAGTCATGCGTGGTCAGTGTATGACAAGCGGTCGCCGCGTGCGTGGTTTCCCGGCATTGCGCGCGGATCCCGATCATGTTTTGATCGCGCACGACACGCCGCATGACCACGCGCAGCGAGCCCCATCCGCAATGCCGCGAGCTGCTAGCGCGCGCTCTGCTCACGCTCGGCTCGCTCCTGCCGTTCTGGCCCCTGCTCACCTTCCAAGTCCTGTACGTCACCGACGACGGCTTCACCTCCGACATCTGGAACGGCGAGCTGCCCGGACACGTGCTCGCCGGCGCGTCCATGCGCGCCTACGGCACCCTGCACAGCTGGACCAGTCAGCTCTGCTCGGGCACGCCCATGTTCGGCGGTGAGGAACCGCTCTCGCTCGCGCTCTTCAGCCTGCTCTCACCCGCAGCCGCGCTCGACGCGTTCGTGCTGATCTTGCTCTCGGTCGCCGCGCACGGCAGCTATTCGCTCGCACGGCGCATGGGCGCGGGGCGACCGGGCGCTGTGCTGTGCGGCATCGCGTTCGCGGTATCGGGCTACCTCGTCACGCAACTCAAGCACCTCGCGATCATCGGCACGGTCGTGTGGCTGCCGCTCGGCTTCGTGCTACTCGATGCCGCGCTCTCCGAGCGCTCAGCCTCGCTCGCGCGCCGCACGCAGAAGCTCGCGCTCTTCGGGCTCGTCTTCGCCGAGCAAGCGCTGATGGGGTTTCCCCAGTCCGCGTACATCTGCGGGCTCGCCTACGGCGCGTTCGCCTTGCACTGCGTGAGCGCGAACGTACCGACCGCAGCCAGGACGCGGCGCCTGCTGCCCGACGTGGTCCTGCCGCTGATGGCGGCAGCGTGCGTGGTGCTGCTGGCTAGCGCCGCCGCGGCGGTCACGCTCTTACCGCTGTTCGAGCTCGGCACGTCCTCCGATCGCGCCTCGGGCAACGGCTTCGCCTGGGCCACCCAGCTCCACTATTGGCCGCGCGACGCACTGATGTTTCTACTCCCGTACGCGAACGGCGATATCTCCGACGGCACGTACACGGGCAATCACTCGCTGTTCTGGGAAGACTACGGCTACGTCGGCGTCGCTACGTTTCTACTCGCGGGCTACGCCGTCGTGCGGCAAGCCCGCGATCGCCACGTGCGCTTCTTCGCGCTGCTCGGCGTCGTCTCGTACTTGCTCGTGCTCGGCCCCGCCACGCCGCTGTTTCGACTGGCCTTCGAGCTGCTGCCGGGCTTCAAGCTGTTCCGCTTCCCGACGCGCATCTTGATCGTGGTCGAGCTGTGCCTGTGCGTGCTGGCGGCGCTCGGGCTGTCTAGCCTCGAACGGGATTTCGTGCCGCTCTTCGCACGCCTGCAGCTCGCGCGTGTGCTGCCGCTGCTGATCTTCGCGATCGGCCTCGGCACCGAGCTCGATCTGTTCGCGAACCAAACGCGGCAGAACCCGATGGTGCCCGCGCGAGAATGGCTCGAGCCGCCCGACATCGTTCAGGCGCTGCAACGCGAGCCCGGTGTGCAGCGCGTGTTCACGCCGTTCCACATGGATTTTCATCGCAGCGCGTACTTCGCCGCCAACGGCTGGGAGAAGCTCGCGCCGTACTTTGCGATGCGCGACCTCGTGCAACCGAACTCGAATGTCTACTGGAACGTCGCGACCGCGGATTGCTACGCCGGCCTCGGCCCACGCTGGCGGGTCGATGTCTGGGGCGATCACAGCCGGGGCAGCTTGCTCGTGTACCGCACCATCCAGCCGAACATCGTGCAGCGGATCATGCAGACCAAGCCCGCCTTCGTGACGCTGATGCGCACCTACGGCGTGACGCACGTGATCTCGCCTTTCGCCATTCCGGCCCTCGAGCCCGCGCTGCGCTTCCCGGCGGCCGCAGGTCACGACGCGCGTTTGTATCGCGTAGCGGACAGCGCGCGCGTGCGCGTGGTGCCACGCGCGAAGGTCGCGCAAAGCACGGATGCCGCAATCGCGACGCTGCTCGAACCCACGTTCGATCCCGACGCGCTGGTCGTGCTCAGCGACGCACCTGCCAGCCTCGCGAGCCCAGACGGCCCGCCGCCATCCGCGGCAGAACGAGGCGCCGTGCAGCTCACGCGCGACGACGAGATCGAGCTCGAGCTGCACGTCCAGGCGCCTGCAGGCGGCTTTCTCGTTCTCGGCGATACCTTTCTCACCGGCTGGACCGCGCGCGTGGACGAGCAGCCCGCAACCATCTACCGCGCGAATCTCTCGGTGCGCGCCGTACGCCTCTCCCCGGGCAACCATCGCGTCGTCTTCAGCTACCGCTCGTTGGCCCATGCGCGCGGCGCCGCCATGAGCGCGGCAGCCGGCGGTGCGCTGCTGTGTCTGCTGCTAGGGTCGCTGTTTCAGCTGACGCGCGAGCGTAAGACGAGCATTTTCTGACGGCACTACGAGCGCGGATCCAGACGATCGCGCAGGTAGTCGCCCGTGCGGTGGCACCCGTACACGGTGAGCGCGATGGCGCTGCCGGCAATCAACGCAACATGCGGAAACCGCAGCAGCACGGAGCTCCCTTGGTCCAAGAGCGCACCGAACGACGCGCTCGCGCCGGGCCCGAGGCCGAGAAACGACAGCGTGGACTCCGCGAGCACCGTGCTGCCGAGAGCGGCGCTGGCCTGCACGACCAGGGGCCCCATCAGGCTCGGCATCACGTGACGCGTCACGATGCGCGCCTCGGAGTAGCCGAGCGCGCGCGCCGCTTGTACGAATTCAGCTTGGCGCAGCACGAGCGCCTGCGCGCGTGCGATGCGCGCGAACAGCACCCAGCCGTTGACGAGCAGCGCGAGCACCAAGTGCAGAAGCCCGGGCCGCGCCACGAGCGCGAGCACCGCCACGTTCAGCACCAGCGAAGGAAACGCTTGCACCAGATCGCACACGCCGCTGATCACGTGATCGCTGCGGCCGCCGCGATAGCCCGCGAGTGTGCCGAGCAAGGTGCCGATCGCCAGCGAGCCGAGCACCACCGTGATCGCCACGATGCCCGCCAAGCGCGCGCCGTGCAGCAGCATGCTGAGAATGTCGACGCCGTTGTCCGTGGTGCCGAGCAGGTGCCGCAGGCTCGGGGTCTCGTATTCGTGCGCGAGGTCGATCGTGCGCGGTGAATACGGTGCCAGCCACGGCCCGAGCACTGCCAGGGCCAGGAACACGCCCGCGATCCACACACCGATTGGCAAGGCTGAGCGCGTCATGCTCGACGCAGCCGTGGATCGACGAAGCCGTACAGCAGATCGATCGCGAGGTTCACCAGCACGTAGAAGAGCGCAATCACCAGCGCCACGCCCTGCACCACCGGCATGTCGCGATCGAAGAACGCTTCGAGAAAGAGCGTGCCGAGGCCCGGCCGCTCGAAGATCTTTTCGGCGACTACCGCGCCGGAGAGCAGCGCGCCGAGCTGGGCGCCCGCGATCGTGAGCACCGGCAAGAGCGCGTTGCGCAAGGCATGACGAAACACCAGTGTCGGCTCCGCGATGCCGCGCGCGCGCGCCGCGCGAATGTACGGCTCGGCGAGAACCTCGGTCAGCGCAGCGCGCGTCTGACGCGTCAGGATCGCAGCGAGCGCAGCGCCAACGGTCACCGTCGGCAGAATCGAGCTCGCGAAGCTCGGCTCGTCACCCGGCATCGGCAGCACACGCAGCCACACGCCGAAGCCCAGCACGAGCAAGGGGCCGAGCCAGATGTTCGGCACCGCCAAGCCTACGAGCGCAAAGCTCGAAGCGGCTGCATCCCAGCGCGTGCCGCGACGCACCGCCGCAAGCGCACCGAGCGGCAACGCCACGATCAGCGCGAAGCCAAGCGCGCTCCCCGCGAGCGCGCACGTGAACGGCAGCACCTGCGCGATCAGCGACGCGACCGTCGTGCCGCGCTGCCGAAACGAGTGCCCGAGACTGCCGTCGGCGACGTCCCCTAGGAATGCCGCGTATTGCCCAACGAGCGGCTGGTCCAGACGCAGCGCGCTACGCAACGCCGCACGATCTTCCGGCGCCGCCTGATCGCCGAGAATGGCCTGCACCGGATCGCCCGGCACGGCGTGCAGCAGCACGAACAACAGGCTCACGACGCCGAACACCGTGAGCAGCGCTCGCACAAGCCGGGCCGCTACGTAGCGCAAGAGGGGCGCGCGCATGGCGGCGATTGTCGAGCGGATGATCTCGCGGAGCAAGCGCTCGATCAGCCGAGCCGCGACGCGATCACAGGCCCGCGTCCGCGCCGCTCATGATCGCGCTGGCATCCGCTACGGAAGGCGCGCCCGCGTCCGGCTTCGGCAGCTGACTGCGCAGCGCGCAGAAGGCCTGATTCGGATTGCCGAGAATTTCGGCCTCCATGCCTTCACCGAACGCCTGCGGATCCGACATGGTCGGGTTCTTGGCGCTGCTCATCGCGTGCAGGCAGCGATAGCCCTGGTCCGAGCGGCAGTCGGACGAATCGCTGCACTTGTACATGCAGTACGTGGTGCTCAAGCGATCGGTGTTCGGGTGGAACCGGACGCACACGGCCTCACTCGGACAGCTGCCTTCTTCGCAGCCCTGCAGCGTGCAGTAGCCGTGCGGCTCGGTCTGGTCGCAGACGCGCGTCGCCGACGCCGAGCAGTCGAGCGCGCTATGGCACTGGTCACCGATCTTGGGCGCGCAGCCGGAGCCGAACAGCGCGCACGCGAGCACGCTGGACAGAATCAGCGCGGCAGCACGGTCGTTCAGCAAGGGCGACATGGCGCGGCCAGCATAGACAATCAACCCCCACCGTGCCAGCACTCTCTACACGCATGATCGCCCGGAAAACTGCCCTCATGGGCGCACGGAGCGGCCGGCGTTCGGGTCGCGCTCCACGCCGCTTCGGTCGGCTCGCGCGCGCGCTTTTTTGCCTGGGCCTCGGCGTTTTTGCAGCACAGCCCGCGGCCGTGGCGCGCGCCGACGCGGCAGCGCTCGACGCCATCCGTGCGCGCGTCGTGGCCGATGACGCGGAAGCGGCCCTGCTCTTGCTCGCCGCGCTGCCGCCGGCAGACGCCGCCGCGCCCGAGCTGCGCTACCTCACGGCTCGCCTCCACGAGCGACGCGGCCAGATCGCGCAGGCGCTCGCCGCCATGCCCGACCCGCTCACCGGCCTGCCCGAGCCCGTGCTCAAAGACGCCGCGCGCCGGCGCGCGCTCTGGCTCGCACGTTCGGCGCAATGCGCGCTCGCCCGCCCGCAGCTCGCACTGCTGCTCGCGTCCACGCCCGACAGCGAAGTGTCGATGGCCGCAGCGCAGTGCGTGTTGACCGAATCGGATCCCGCATCCGCGCTCGCGCTGCTGCGCGCGGTGCATGGCGCTGCAGAGAAAGGCTTTGCCGTTCGGTTCCTGCTCGCGCGCGCGCTCGCCGCGAGCCACGATCGCGCGGCCGCCGTGCGCATGCTGCGTGACCTCTACGTCGACAAGCCCGAACACACGCGCATCGCAGAAGTCGAGAGCGAGCTGAAGAAGCTCGGCGAGCCGCTCTTCTGGAGCGACGAAGAGCGCCTGACGCGCGCGGCCAATCTGCTCAGCGCGCTGCGCCCCGAAGCCACGCTGAGCGAGCTCGCGCTTTTGCGCACGCCGCGAGCCAAGAGCGAGCGCGCACGCGTGCTGCACCTGCGCGGCATGGCGCTGTTCCGCCAGCGCTCGCACTACGGTGAAGCCGCGAAGATCCTGGTGCAGGCCGCCGCCATCAGCGGCGAGACCCAAGCCGACGACGCCTACCACGCCGCGCAAGCCCTAGCGCGCGCCGATCGCGACGCCGAAGGCGTGAAGGCCTACCGCGCGTTCGCCAAGCGCTATCCCGATCACAAGCTGGCCATCGATGCGCTGCACGACGCGGCCTGGCTCGAGCTGCGCCACGACTTACCCGGCGGCGAGGCCCACATGCGCGCGTTCTTGCTCGACGCCGAAAAGAAGGGCGAGCACGACGCAGCGCAGTCCGGCCTGTGGGAGCTGTCGTTCTTCCTGTTCGAGCACGCACGCTACGGCAGCGCGGAATCGCTGTTCGAGCGCTACGCCGCCACGTCCGAAGTGTCGATGGTCAAAGCACGCGGCCTGTACTGGGCCGGGCGCGCCGCACTCTTGGCCCAACAGAAAGCGACCGCGATTCAACGCTTTCAAGATGCGATCGCAGTCGAGCCCCTGCACTGGTATGCGCTGCTAGCGCAGATGCGCCTGTCCCAGCTTGGCGTGAGCGTGCCCGACTCGTTCCCAAGCCTGCCGCCATCAGCGGCAAGCGATCCGGTGCTGGTCAGCAGTGTGCCCACACTGCCTTTCGCCCCGGCCGTGTTGCCGCTGCCGCCCGAAGTCGAGCTGTACGCGAAGCTCGGTCTGGTCGACGACGCCGTCGATGCGCTACGCGCACAAGAGCGCAACCTACGCGCCGGCCTAGCGGACGACGTCGCTCTGATCGCGCTCTGCGCCAGCTACCAGCGTCTCTCCGAGTACGCACGTCCGTACCGACTGGCCGAAGCCGAGCACGCGGGTGCGATTCGCGAGCTCCCGATTGGCGTCGCGCGCGCGTATTGGGAAGCGCTCTTCCCGCGCCCGTACCTCGAGGATGTGGCTGCGGCCACGAGCACGGACCAACTGCCGGAAGACTTCGTCTACTCGATCATGCGCCAAGAGAGCGCGTTCAACGCCACCATCGTGTCGAGCGCCGACGCCGTGGGCCTGTTGCAGCTGATCGAGCCGACCGCCAAGACGATCGCGCGCGAGCTCGGCATCGCGCCATGGAAGCGCGCGCTGCTCATGCGGCCGGCCGTGAACATCCGGCTCGGTGCGCGCTACCTCGCCGATCTGCTTTCGCGCTATCACGGGCAAGCGGTACCCGCGATCGCCGCGTACAACGCGGGAGAGCATCGCGTAGGACCGTGGCTCGCGCGCGCGGCCAAGCGCAGCGCCGACAAGCGCATCGAGCTCGATCGCTTCGTCGAGGACATTCCAATCGATCAAACGCGCACCTACGTGAGGCGCGTAGTCGCCAACTGGGCCCGCTACCGCTACCTCGCCCATCCAGAAAATCCATGGCCGCTCGCGCTGCCGGAATTCCTGACGAAGTAGCTGACAATATTCAATGCGCCGTACTGTCGAGCGTGCGTCGCAGGCGGTAGGCCGTGGCGTTCTGCCGAATCTGGTCTAGGTCGCGGGTGGCCTTGGAGCGCTCGGCGTCGAGGGCGTCGGTGTTCCAGACGAGGCCATACCAGCCGTCTTTGCCTGCATGCATGTGCAGTGTCCCGCCGCGCGCGGTGTGGACAACGACGTCTCCACCCGTATTTTCCTCGGCCGTGGGCGCACCGATCTGACGCCCAAAGTCGGCCATGCACGCCGCATCGCAACGGTGTGCGAACAGGTCGGCCGGCGAGCTGGCAAGCGCCGCATCGCCCAGCTGCGCCAGCGCGGAAGCCCGCTCGTTTGCCGGGTAATCGGCCTCGATCAACTGCTTTGCCGTCACCCGCGAGTGCACGATCGACGCCAGCGCATAGCGCGCGCGCTGGTCGATCATGCGAAACAGCCGGGCCGAGTCGTTAGCCTCGATGGCCTGGGCCGCGGCATCGAGGGCGCCACGTACCGTGCGCGGATCGGGAGCACCATCGCCGCAGGCCTCGCACAGGCCAGAGACCAGCGAGAGCAGCAACAAGGTGGAAGTGTCGCGAAGGAAACGGCTATACTGGAGGCGGCGCATGGGTTCATTCCCGAACCGCCGCAGTATAAGCAACCTTCGGTTCTTCTTGATGCGCGAAGCAACCTGGCTTCGGCTCTGCGAAAACATACAATGCGTATCTCGGCGGCAGGACTCACTGACGTAGGTCTGCAGCGAGACCACAACGAAGACACGTTTCGTTGCCTCGACGAGTACCACTTGTACATCGTGGCGGACGGCATGGGCGGTCACAACAGCGGCGAGGTCGCCAGCGCGATGGCCGCCGAGAGCGTGAAAGCGTTCTTCGAAGCGACCGAAAAAGAGGACGCCACCTGGCCGTTCCCAATCGATCCGAACTTGAGCTTGCTCGAGAACCGGCTCTCGGCTGCGATCAAGATGGCGAACAAGTCGATCTACGATCGCTCGATGCAAGACGCGAGCATGCAAGGCATGGGCACCACCATCGTGGGGCTCTTGGTCAGTCCCGAGCGCCGGATCGCGCACGTCGCGCACGTCGGTGACAGCCGCGTGTACCGGATCCGCGAAGGCCGCATCGACTTGCTCACGCGTGATCACTCGCTCGTGAACGACTACTTGATGATGATGCCCGACATGCCCAAAGAGGCGATGGACATCCTGCCGCGCAACGTGATCACGCGCGCGCTCGGCATGCAGGACTCGGTCGTCGTCGACCTGGGCACCGAAGACGTGCGCGAAGGCGACCGCTTCCTGCTCTGCTCCGATGGCCTCAGCGGTCAAGTCAGCGACGAGCGCATCGGCGAGCTCGTGACCAACGCCGGCGCCAACCTCGATAGGTGCCTACAGGACTTGGTGCACGCCTCGAACGACGCCGGTGGCGACGACAACGTGACCGTAGTGGTCGTTGCCGTAGATCCATGATACGGGCTTCGTAACATACCCTCGGAGCAGGGTTGAGTGACGGAGCAGCCTTCGGCTCTCCGCTGCCTCTCCTCGGAGAAGACCGTGCGCTACACGATCAAGAATCTGATCGAGACCGACGTCGATACCTTTTGGAACAAGGTGTTCTTCGACGCGGACTTCAACCGTGGCCTGTTCGTCGACTGCCTCGGCTTCACCACGTACAACGTGCTGGAAGACCGCAAAGAGGCCGACGGCTCCGTGCACAAGCGCGTCGAGTGCGTGCCCAAGGTCGAGCTACCCGCAGCCGCACGCAAGATCTTCGGCCAAGGCATGGGCTACACCGAAGTCGGTCACTTCGATCCGAAGACGCGCAAGTACAGCGTCGACGTGCTGCCCAACGTCGCTGCCGACAAGATCAAGACCAAGAGCGAGATCTGGGTCGAAGCGCGCGGCGACAAGCGCTGCGAGCGCATCGTCACCGTCGACAACACGGTGAAGGTGTTCGGCCTCGGCACCGTGCTCGAAGGCTTCATCGAGCAGCAGACGCGCGACTCGTACAACCGCGGCGCCGAGTTCACCAACCGCTTCATCAAAGAGCGGGGACTCTGAAGCCATGCGCTTCGTCGTGATCATGGATCCGGTGTCCACCGTGAAGGTGGACGGCGACACCTCGTTCGCGCTGATGGAAGAAGCGCAGCAGCGCGGCCATCGCATCGATCACTGCCTAAACACCGATCTGTATCTAGACTCGGGCCGACTGCACGCGCGCGTCGCCAAGGCCACGCTGCAGCGCGATCCGAAGCACCCGATCACGCTCGCGGCCCAAGAAGAAGTCTGCCTGCACGACGTCGACGCCATCTTCGTGCGCACCGACCCGCCGTTCGACGACAACTACCTCTGGGCCACGCTGCTGCTCGATCGCGTGAAAGACGACACGCTCGTCTTGAACGACCCGCACGGCCTGCGCCAGGCCAACGAGAAGCTCTACGCCTGCTACTTTCCGGAGCTGATGCCGGAGACGATCGTCACCGCGCACAAAGATCGCATCCGCGAATTCATCACGCGTGTCGGCGGTCGCGCCGTGCTCAAGCCACTCGGCGGCATGGGCGGCGCCGGCGTGTTCGTGCTGAACGAGGGCGACTCGAACGTGAACCCGATCATCGAAGCCACCACGCTCGACGGTCGCCGCCCCGCCATGGCGCAGGTGTTCCTGCCGGCCGTGAAGACCAGCGGCGACAAGCGCATTCTCTTGCTGGACGGCGAGCCGCTCGGCGCCATCCTACGCGTGCCCGCCGGCGAAGAAGTTCGTTCCAACTTACGCGTCGGCGGCACCGCCACCAAGACCGACATCACGCCGCACGAGCGGCACATCATCGACACGCTCGCACCGCGCCTGCGCAAGGACGGCCTCTGGTTCGTCGGCATCGACGTGATCGGCGAAAAGCTCACCGAAGTGAACGTGACCAGCCCCACCGGCATCCAGAGCATGTCCCGCCTCGACGACAAGAACCTGTGCGCCCCGGTGATCGCGTGGGTGGAACAGCACGTGAAGAAGTCAGCTCGCTGACGCCCACGCAAAACAGTGTCGCCTGAGGCGTGAGACGAAGTGGATCGCGCCTCAGGCGACACTGTTTTGGCGTTCCGCCAGCTTCGGCATCACGTACGGGAACGCGACGCTCAGCATGTCGATGTCGGGATAGATCTCCCCGCACAGCCAGAACGTCATGACCAGCGCCCGCTCCACGTAGAACCAGCCTTCCGGATAGCTGAATGAGCGCGCCAGCTCGCGCACGCGCCGCAGCTCCAGGTTCGGGTCCAAAAGGCGTCGTAGCTCGCCGCCGCTTGCGCGCATGATCGCGCCCGGCGTGCGGTTCTTCACCGACAGCAAGCGGTCGAAGTAGATCAGCACGGTCTCCTCGAGCAGCATGCGATCGCTGTCGTGCGCGATGAAGCCCATGCGCGAAAAACCACGGAGCAGCGCCGCGCCGTCTTTGCCGAAGAACGCCACGAGCACGTCGATCAAGCCTTCGATCAATTCCTCCGGCGCCTCGCTCACCGCGCCAAAGTCGAGCACGACCAGCTTGGGTTCTTCCGGAGTCGGCCCGCGCTGCACGAGGAAGTTTCCCGGATGCGGATCGGCGTGGAAGAACCGGTGCACGAACAGCTGCTCGAAGAAGCACTCGAGCAAACGGCGCGCCACCGCCTCCGCCGAGATCTCCTGCTGCGCTAGCGTGGCCACGTGGCTCACCTTCACGCCGTCCATGAACGTCATGGTCAGCACTTCGCCGCTGCTCAGCTCATCGACCACGCTCGGCACCACGATCTCGGGCCGCCCCGCGAAGTTGTGCGCGAAGCGGCGCATGCAGCCGGCCTCGTGCACGTAATCGGTCTCGCGTCGCAGCAGATCGACGAGCGAGCTGTGCACGATCTCGAAGTTCCCGACCGGCAGAAATCGCTGATACGCACGCAGCACCCAGCGCACCACCGCGAGATCCGCGTGCACCAGCTCACGAATGCCGGGATAGAGTATTTTCACCGCGACGCGCGTTCCGTCTTTGAGCCGCGCCGAATGCACCTGGCCCAGCGACGCCGCGGCGATCGGCGAGTCGTCGATCGACGCAAAGCACGCTTCGGGCGTGCGGCCCAAGCTCTTCACGAAGTGCGCACGCATCTGCGCAAACGGTCGCGGCGGCACCGCATCCTGCAAGCTTTCCAGCTGCTTGCGAAACGCGCTGGGCAGAAAGCCGCCCATGATCGACAGCACTTGCCCGAGCTTCACGTACACGCCTTGCAGCTTCAGGATGCCGCGCAGCAGGCGCTGCGCGTTACGCTCGTGCAGCGTCTGCGCGCGTCGCTTCAGCCAAACGGGTAGCTTGTGCTTCGGCGCATCGGCTTCGCTGCTGGGCGGCAGCTCGCGCCTAAATACGCGCTCGAGCGAGGTCTGCAAGACGTAGCTCGCAAGGATCCGCAGCGCGAGGTACCCCGCGCGCAGAAACCGCGAGAGAAAGCGCAGTCGGACATGCACGAGTCCCAAGAGTACACCGCCGGCGCGACGCGCGAGCGACGTGTGTTGGGGCTGTAATGAGCGGGCTCGTGTCCCGCCGGACGAGCCCCAGCCGACAACCCGTCATTGGCCGGGAGGCGGTGCGCTCGTGCTGCTGGTGGTCGACCGCGAGAGCTCGGCCAGCACGCGCTTGGCGGCCTCGAGCGTGACGTTGCCCGCCGCGTGGATGCGATGCGCCACGCGCTCGACGTCAGCCCCCAGCGCACCCGCGGCGCTCGCTACCGAGCGGGCATGTAGCGCCATGTGACCGCGCTGGATGCCGTCCGTGGCCAGTGCCCGCAACGCGGCGAGGTTGCTCGCCATACCGACGCTCGCCGCGACCATCGCCAGCTCCACCGCCGAGCTCGCATCGACCACACGCAGTCCGAGCCGCGCCGCATCGTGCACGCGCGCCGGCCCGCCCACAGTGCCGAGCGAGAGCGGAATCTCCAGCGTGCCCACGAGGTCGTCGTGGTCCGCGCGCCAGGTGCAAAGTGGGCTGTACTGGCCCGTGCGGGCGGCATACGCGTGCGCGCCCGCTTCCACGGCACGCCAGTCGTTGCCCGTGGCGAGCACGACCGCGTCGAGGCCATTCATCAAGCCCTTGTTGTGCGTCGCGGCGCGGTACGGATCGCGCTCCGCGAAGCGCGATGCACGCACCACACCGTCGCGCACGTCGGCGCCATCGAAGCCGTCCGCGGCCAAAGCATGCGATGGCACCCGGCAGGTCACGCGCACCTTCCGGCGATCGCACAGGTTCGACAGAATGCGCAGGCCCATCCGACCCCCGCACAGCTCTTCCACGCGATCCGACACGGCTTCGGCCACGGTGTTCACGAGGTTGGCGCCCATCGCATCGCGGCAGTCCACGTGGAAGTGCACGACGACCATGCCCTCGCCGAGATCGCGCGGCTCGACACCGCGCACGCCACCGCCGCGCCGCACAAGGCCCGGCACCGCCTCGTTGCCGAGCTCGATCAGCTCGCCCACATGCTGACGAATGCGCGTGCACGCGCGCACCGAATCGACGACTTCGTCGAGCTGAACCTGCGCGATCATGATCGGCTCGTCGGCCTCGGCCGTGAAGCCGCCGCCTTCGCGCACCATGCGCGCCGCGTTGCTAGCAGCTGCAACCACCGACGGCTCTTCGACCACCATCGGCGCGATGAAGTCTTGCCCGTTGATCTGCACGTTGAGCGCGAGCGCGAACGGCAGCGAGAACGTGCCCACGACGTTCTCGATGATCTTGTCCGCCTTGTCGCACTTCAGGCCGCCATCGCCGAGCGCGCTGATCAAGTCGTCGACGTCGATACCGAGTGCTTCGGCCGCTACGCGACGACGGTCCTCGACCGACAGCTTGTAGAAACCAGGCCAACGCGAATTACGTCTCATGCTGCCTCGCCGGTGGGTGTCGCTGCGGGATTCATCGTGCGCTCCACGCGAACACCCGGAACACCTAACTCGAGCGATAGTAGTCGCAAGTCGGCGCCGGAACAGAAGTGCTCGAAGCGTTCCGCCGCCGCCGGATCGGGAAAGATGCAAAGCGCCACGTCGCCACCGCCAGCGCCGGAAGGCTTGGCCGCACCGCCGGCCTTGCGCGCTAGGTTCGCGACTTCCGCAAGCGTATCGGTAACGATATCAATGCCCGCCGCCACGCCGAGCGCGTGCATCGCCTGCCCGTAGGCGGCTGTGCTCTCCACGATCCCCGGCACATCCTTCGCCAAGACTGCCGAGACGAAGGCGTCTGCCTCAGCGCCGAGCGCCGCCAGCACGCGTCGATGGCGAGCCGGCGCGCTCGCGGCGAGGGCGTCGACCTTGGCGACGAAGTCGCTAGTTCGCGCTTCCTGACCGGTCCAGACCACGCGAATCTCGAGCGAAGACGGCCAATCGATCACGTAGCTCTCCACGGTATCACCGAGGCGACGGAAGCGCAGAAAGCCCCCATGCACGGCTGCAGCTACGTCCGCGCCGCTGCCTTTCGGCGAAACCGCGCGATGACCGGCCAGCGCCGCTTTCAGGACTTCGGTGCGCACGGCAGAGTCGTCGAGGTCGCGACCATGCGCCGCATAGACCAGTCCGGCGGCCGCGGCCGCTCCTGCCGCGGATGATCCCAGACCAATCTTGAGTCCGTCTTGGCGCATGCTGCTCGCGTCGAGCGCGATTTCGCCGGGAATTCGCCCAAGGCGACTCTGCGCTTCACGGAACGCGGCCTCGACCTCGGGAGCAGGCCTGATCCCACGCTCGGCGGCCAAGCTCGCGAAAGCCCTGCGATCTACGGCGGCTACGATGGCCTCCGCACCCCCCAGGACCGCGTACTCACCGCTGATCATCATCTTACCTGGTGCGCTGATCCGCAGATTTTGGCTTGGCTGCGTCACGTCGCTCCTGACTTGATTAATGCAAGCCAGAGGTAAATCTGGGATCGTGTACTCGTAAACGAGATCACAATAGCTCCACACCGGCTCCCGGAGACGCAATCAGCGTACGGAGCACTCCGGGAGTCGCGGCCAGAGCCGCGCTCACAGTCGATACATGTTCCGCGAGGCAGAGCGCCTTCACATGCGGTCCCGCGTCCATCGTGGCGTAGACCTGGGCGCGGCCGGTCTGGCGTAGCTCGCGCACCGTCGCGAACGCGGCCAGGGTGGCCGGCTGGAAGTACAGAAGGCCCGGGTCGGCGGCCAGCGCGCAGGCGTGCATGGCCAGCGTGCTCTGCTCCATCGCGGGTCCTACACGCGCCAGATCACGCTCCAGAATACCGGCTCGAACGTGATCCGCGAGCGCGGGCGAAGCAGACACCCAGGCGTCGTAATACGGCGAGGTTACCTTCGTATGCGTCATGCCATCGGTCGAGCCTACGGCCTTGCGACCTTCGGCCGTGACCGCGACGACGATGCGCACGTTCCAGTGCGACTCGGGAGCGAGCGGCTCGGCCGAGAGCGCGTCGTCACCGGGTACGCCCGCGGGCAGCTCGGCGAAGCCGCCGAACACGGAGCGAGCCGCGGATGCAGACGAGCGGCGGGCCAACGCGGAAGTCTTGCGCGCGTCGAACGGTAAGCCCGCGGCTTTGCGGGCGGCGGCGGCGAGCGCGCAGAAACCGGAGGCGCTCGAGGCCAAGCCGGACGCCGTGGGGAAGTGGTTCTGCGTGTCGATGCGCGCGTACAGCGAGCTACCCGCTTCGCGACGCACACGGTCTAGCAGGTCGGTCGCGCGCAACAGCTCCCCGCCGAGCGCGGGCTCACCGTTCAGCATGAGCTCGTCGCGCTTCAGCGAAGCGAGCAACTCGACGCGCGTCTCGGTCAGGAGCGGATCGAGCGTGAGCGAAATGCTGGGCACCGCCGGAAGGTTGCAGCTGACGTCGGACTTACCCCAGTACTTGGCAAGCGCGATGTTGGCGCGAGCACGCGCACGGCCCACGTTCGGAAGATCCGTCATCGCGGCACCTTCGATTTCTCGGTGCCCGCTCATCGCGGCACCTGGACCATGAACGCTTCGTAGCCTGCGTGGCGCAGCGCTGCGGTGATGGGCTCGGCGTGGGGGGCGTCGTGGGCGAGCGCGATCATCGAGCCGCCGCCGCCGCCGCCGGTGAGCTTGGCGCCGAGCGCGCCGGCGTCGCGGGCGAGCTGGCACATGACTTCGAGCTTGGTGGTGGAGAGCATGAGGGTGTTCAAGAGCTTTTGGTTCAGGTCGAAGAGCTGGCCGAGGCGCACGAAGTCGCCCTGCTCGAGCTCGTTTTTCGCATTGTTCACGAGCGACGCGATGGCGTCGAAGATCTGCTGGGTCTTCTGCGGATCACGCGCATGCTGGCGCGCCACGCTCTCGACCATCGCCTTGGTGCTGCCGTGATCGCCGCTGTAACCGACCACGAAGACGAGGGGTCGACCGAGGCGCAGAGGCTGCAGCGGCTGACTCTTGCGATACAGCGCGAGACCGCCGCGCGTAGCCATCGCGCTGTCGACTCCCGACGGATTGCCGTGGAAGACACACTCCCACGCATGCGACGCGGCGATGATGGCGTCGTCGTCGTGCGTGATGCCGAGCGCGGCATCGAGCGCGCGCACGATCGCCACGCTGAGCGCGGCCGAGCCGCCGAGGCCCGCACCGCCGGGGATCTCCATGACGGCACGCACGTGCAACCCGGCACGTGGCGCGGGATAGCGCTCGCAGAGCAGCGCAAACGCGCGCCGCAGCATGTCGCGATCGTCGTGACCGTCTGCGTGGCCGTCTGCGTGACCCAGAACAGGCTTCGGCACGTCGTCGACCTGCACACGCACGCCCCACGGCTCGACGGAAAGCGTGTCGGTTGCAGCGGGCTCGGCGCTGGCGTGACAGCCGCGCGGGATAGCTACGGCGATCGCCGGGACGCCGTACACGACCGCGTGCTCACCCAACAGGATGACCTTGCCATGTCCGACCGCGGCACTACCCACGCTTCCCATGTACCACAGAAGGCGTGCTTGCGAACGGCACGAGCCCGCGTGTTCCCACGCGGCCGACACCGCGTGGGCCTGTGACTACTTGTCGCGCTGCGCGAACCGGGCGAGCAGGGCTTCGAGCATCTGCGTGCCTTCGGGTGCGAGAGCGGCGCCGGCCAGCACCTGCGACGCGTGCGCCACCAGTCCGTCCAGCTTGGCTTCGACGCGCGCGCGCACGCCACTCTGCACCAGCAAGTCCGTGAGCTCCGCGATTTCGCGTGGGCTCGGCTCCGCGTGATCGAGCACGCGCTCGAGCCGCTCGCGGTCGGCTGCGCCGAGCGAAGCGCGCGCTTCGGCGACCAGCACGGTCTGCTTGCCTTCGCGCAGATCGTGGCCCGCGGGTTTGCCGGTGATGCGTGGATCGCCGAACGTACCGAGCAAGTCGTCGCGCAGCTGAAATGCCAGGCCCAGCGGCTCGCCGAAGCGCTCCAGCGCATCGAGCTGCGCGGGCGTCGCATCACCCAGCAGCGCACCCAAGCGCAGCGGGCCACGCACGGTGTAGCTTCCCGTCTTCAAGTGATGCGTAAGAGCAACGTCTTCGTGCTCGAGCAGATCGAGCTGCTGCCCACACACCACTTCCAAGTGCATGCGCGAGAACGCGGCGAGGCCTTCCGGTAAGCGCGCAGCCGGAAACGGCGCGCGGTGCAGAAGCTCGAACGCAAAGCCCGCGGCGAGATCGCCAGCGAGGATGGCCAGGCTCGCGCCGAGCTTGTCGTCACCGTGCGCACGCGTCAGCACGATGTGCACCGCGGGACCGCCGCGCCGCTCTTCATCGCTGTCCATCCAGTCGTCTTGGATCAAGAAGTAGCTCTGGAGCAGCTCGAGCGCGGCAGACACGGCGCTCGTGCGCTCGGCGTCGCCGCTCGGGCAGACCGCGCGATAGCCGGCATGCAACGCGATCGGTCGCAAGCGCTTGCCACCGCGCATGGTCAGCTCGGCGACCGCCTCGACCAGCTCGCCCGCCCGCGGCGACAGGCGCTGCGTTTCGAGCCGCTTTTCCTGGAAGTACGCCGCGAGATGCGCATTGACGCGCTGCACGACTTGCTCGAACGACTCGCCCATGAATTGCCCCCGGCGTCTTAGCCGAGCGGGCACTCGTTGGCTAGCGGGACACGGCCGTCATACTCGACTCTCTCACGCCGGCATGCTTCACTGACTAGGCTTATGGGCGACATCGGCCAGCGCAAAGCCGACCACTTGACGATCTGCGCGACCGAGGACGTCGGGTTCCGGGGTCGCACCACGCTGCTCGAGTGCGTGGAGCTCGTGCATGATTCCTTGCCCGAGTTGGCAATGGACGACCTCGATCCGAGCGTCACGCTGTGCGGCAAGACGCTGCGCGTGCCGCTGATCATCGCGGCCATGACTGGCGGCACCAGCGAAGCCGCCGAGGTGAACCACAAGCTTGCCGCCATCGCGGAGAAGCGCGGCTGCGGCTTCGGGCTCGGCTCGCAGCGCGCCATGCAAAAGGTACCGGAGAGCGCCTGGACGTACGACGTGCGCAAGCACGCGCCGAAGACGCTGGTGCTCGGCAACGTCGGCGTAGTGCAGGCGCGTGAACAGTCGACGGCCACGCTCGACAAGCTCGCTCGCGATATCGGTGCAGACGCGCTGTGCGTGCACATGAACCCGGCGATGGAGTTGATCCAGCCCGAAGGCGACCGTGATTTTCGCGGCTGTGTCGAGACCTTTGCGCGTTTAGCGCGCGAGCTGTCGCTGCCGGTGATCGCAAAAGAGACGGGCAGTGGTATCAGCATTCGTACAGCCAGTCGGCTGCGCGAAGTCGGCGTGCGTTACATCGACGTCTCGGGTGCCGGCGGCACGTCGTGGGTCGGCGTGGAGACCTTGCGCGCCGAAGGCACCGCGCGTGAAGTGGGCGAGCGCTTCTGGGACTGGGGCGTTCCCACGGCGGCGAGCGTGGCGTATTCGCGTCGCGCCGGGCATCAGGTGATCGCCACCGGCGGCATTCGCACCGGACTCGACGTGGCACGTTCGATCGCGCTCGGAGCGACAGCGGCAGGCATCGCGCGACCTCTGTTGCAGGCGTTGCGCGAAGGGGGCGAAGCGGCGGCCGAGTCATATCTGGACCGCGTGGAGCGCGAGCTGCTGACCGTCATGCTGCTGACCGGATCACGGCGGGTCGAGGACCTGGAGCGGGCACCGCGGGTGATCCTCGGTCAGCTCAAGGACTGGCTGGCGCTCGGGGCGTGATTACATGATCTAGCCTGGTCGCACGAGGGAATCATTTGCGATACGGTCGTTCTCTGCAGGTTCCTGGGATCCCGCGCCAGGACTGCTATAATTTTGGTAGTCGGCCGCGACAGCAAACGTTAGCTTCGCCCACGGGCGCTGACTAACTACGCGGCCCGAGTAAGTCATGGCGCTGTCCGAACGCAAGCCCGAGTGGTTGAAGGTCCGCATGCCTGGCGGCGAGAACCATGCACGCCTAAAGGACAGCTTTAGGCGCCTCGACCTGCATACGGTTTGTGAAGAGGCGCGCTGCCCTAACATCGGTGAGTGTTGGCGTGAAGGCACGGCCACGCTGATGATCCTGGGCGATACGTGCACGCGCGGCTGTCGCTTTTGCGCAGTCACGAGCGGCGATCCCGGGGGCCTGGTCGACCCGCGCGAGCCTGAGCACGTGGCGCGCGCGCTCTCGCAGATGGAGCTCGCGTACGTGGTGTTGACGATGGTCGATCGCGACGACCTGGATGACGGTGGTGCGGCGCACGTGGCGCGCACGGTGAAGCGCATCCGCGAGCACTCACCCAAGCTGCTGCTCGAAACGTTAGTTGGTGATTTCGCGGGTCGGCGTCGCGACGTGGAAACAGTCGTGCGCGATGGCGCGCCGGATGTGTACGCGCACAACGTGGAGGTCGTGCCCAGCCTGCAGCGCAAGATGCGCGACGCGCGCTGCTCGTTCGAGCGCTCGCTCGAAACCTTGCGGTGGGCGCGTGCGGCCGGTGCGCGCGTGACGAAGAGCTCGCTGATGGTAGGCTGCGGCGAGACCGAAGCCGAAGTGATCGAGGCCATGGCGCAGCTGCGTACCGCCGAGGTCGACGTACTCACGATCGGCCAGTACCTACGGCCGACCCCGAAGCACGCGGAGATCGTGCGCTATGTCGAGCCGGCGGAGTTCGAGCGCTACCGTGAAGCGGGGCTCGGGCTGGGCTTCAAGTACGTCGCGTCGGGGCCGCTGGTGCGTTCCAGCTACCGCGCGGCCGAAGCGTTCTTGAAAGGGGTCTTGCGTGCCGATGAGCACGCAGATGCCGCACAGGCGCCGTATGCCGATCGCTACGGCAAGAGACGGTTGGAGATGGTACGCGAATGAACCTCGAGACCAAGCCAGGCAGCATTCCTCCCGGGACCGCGTCGAAGAAGATCGTGGGTGTGCTCGACTTCGATGGTCGCGCGGATCCCGAGACCGACCCGAAGCTGGACCTCGCCACGGCACGGCGCATCTACGAAGCGATGCTGCGCACGCGCGCGATCGACGCGCGCTTGATGAGGCTGCAGCGTCAGGGTCGCATCGGCTTTCACGTCGGCTGCGAGGGTGAAGAGGCGGCGATCCTGGCGAGCGCGGCGGCGATGCGCGATCAGGACTGGTTGTTCCCCTGCTATCGCGAGGTCGGTGCCGCGCTGTACCGCGGGCTCTCGCTGCAGACGTACATCGACAACATGTACGGCAACGCGAACGACATTCCGAAGGGCCGGCAGATGCCGGACCACGTGACGGCGCGCGCGCAGCACTTCAGCTCGATCACGGCGCCGATCGGCACGCAGATCACGCAGGCCGTGGGCTTTGCGTGGGCCGCGAAGATCAGGAAGCAAGACGTCGTGACCGCGACGTACTTCGGCGACGGTGCGACCAGCAGCAACGACTTCCACGCGGGCATGAACTTCGCGGGCGTGTACCAAACGCCGACGCTGTTCCTGCTGCGCAACAACGGCTGGGCGATCTCGATTTCGTCCGAGCAGCAGACGCACTCGCGCACCTACGCAGACAAAGGCGTGGCGTACGGCGTGCCTGCTATTCGCGTCGACGGCAACGATGCGCTGGCGGTTTACGGCGTGACGCGCGCGGCGGTCGAGCGCGCTTCGGCCGGTGGTGGGCCGACGTTCATCGAGCTGGTCACGTATCGCACGGGCGCGCACTCGTCGTCGGACGATCCCACGGCATACCGCGAGACGATGGAGAGCGAAGAGGCGCAGAAGCGGGATCCGCTGCGCCGGCTGCGGCGCTACTTGGATCGGCAGAATGCGTGGTCCGACGCGGAGCAGACTGCGGCAGAAGAGAAGATCACCTCCGAGCTTTCCGTGTGCATCGAGAAAGCAGAAGCGGCGCCGGCGCCGTCGATCGCCAGCATGTTCGAGGAAGTGTTCGAGGACATGCCCGCGCACTTGGTCGAACAACAAGCAGAATGCGTGAACGGCCCGCGCACACGCAAGCGGCATTAGTAACACGCTCGCGGAAGATCTCTATGACGCAGATGAACATGGTGAGCGCGATCAACGACGCGCTGCGCTTCGAAATGAGGAACGACGACCGCGTGGTCTTGCTCGGCGAGGACGTCGGCAAGCTGGGCGGCGTGTTCCGCGTGACGGCGGGCCTGCAGAAAGAGTTTGGCGAAGACCGGGTGATCGACACGCCGCTTTCCGAGACTGGCATCATCGGCACGGCGATCGGTATGGCGCTCGGTGGCTTGCGTCCGGTGCCCGAGATTCAGTTCGGTGACTTCATCTATCCGGCGGTCGATCAGCTCGTCAGTGAAGCGAGCAAGTATCGCTATCGCTCGGGCGGCGAGTTCACGTGTCCGATGGTGGTGCGCGTGCCGGTCGGTGGCGGCATCAAGGGCGGGCACTATCACTCGCAGTCGCCCGAATCGATGTTCATTCACACGGCGGGGCTGAAGGTCGTGTGCCCGAGCAATCCGTTCGACGCGAAGGGCCTGCTGCTCGCGTCGATTCGTGACAACGATCCGGTCCTGTTCTTCGAGCCGAAGCGTGTGTACCGCGCGTTGAAGATGGACGTGCCCGAGGGCGAGTACACGATCGAGCTGTCGAAGGCGAAGGTCGTGCGCGAGGGCGAGCACGTCACGCTGGTAGCGTGGGGCGCGATGCTGCTCGAGGCGATCGCGGCCGCGGAAGAAGTCAAAGAGCAGGGCATCGAGGTCGAGGTCATCGACCTGCGCACGCTCTGGCCGGTGGACACGGAGACGGTGGTGGCCAGCGTGAAGAAGACCGGGCGCATGGTGATCGTGCATGAGGCCGCGAAGGCGTGCGGGCTCGGCGCCGAGATGGTCGCTCAGATCTGCGAGCATGCGTTCTTGCATCTGCAGGCGCCGCCGCGGCGCGTCACTGGCTGGGACACCCCCTTCCCATATACCCTGGAAAACGAATACCTTCCGCTCGCCCATCGCATCGTTCCCGCGCTGATCGAGACGGCGAAGTTCTAGAGTTGGCAAGGCGCGTGGCAGCTGACCGAACCGGTGTTACGGCATACGGCAACCAGGAGACTGCATGGCTCGCTTCGAGTTCAAGCTGCCGGACATCGGCGAAGGTGTGACAGAAGGCGAGATCGTCGCCTGGCACGTGAAGGAAGGCGATCAAGTCGGCGAAGACCAGGTGATGGTCGAAGTCATGACCGACAAGGCCACCGTCACGATCGGCGCGCCGAAGACCGGCAAGATCGAAGAGCTGCGCGCGCAGGTTGGGAGCACAGTGCAGGTGGGCGATGTGCTGGTGGTGATTCACACGGGCAACGGCTCGCGTGCGGCGGGCGGGCATCCGTCGAAGATGCCGGCGGGCCCCACGGCCTCGGCGGTCGGAGACATTCAGGAGTCGCTGCCGGGCACGAGCTACTTCGCGGAGAAGCGCGCGCGGGTTGGCGAGGCGCCCGAGCAACCCGAGCCCAGCAAAGCGGCAACTGATGCGACGGCCAAACAGGAGCCGGCGCATTTTGCCGAGCAGCCGCTGGCGACACCGGCGACGCGTAAGCTGGCACGTGACCTGGGCCTCGACCTGCGCACGGTGCCGCCAACTGGCGAAGGTGGGCGCGTCACGAAAGACGACGTGCACGCTGCGAGCAGCCCGGGCAGCGTGCAGGTGCCCAGTGCCAGTGCACCGCCCGCACGCAAGCCGCCTGCGGCGGATACACGGGTCACGCGTGCGCGCGAAAAGAGCGACACCGCCGATCGGCATGTTCCGTTTCTGGGCGTGCGGCGCAAGATCGCCGAGCGCATGCAGCAATCGAAGAACACGGCGGCGCACTTCACGTTCGTGGAAGAGTGCGACGCCGGGCACTTGATGTCGCTGCGCGATCGCTTGAAGCCCGAAGCCAAGGCGCGCGGTGTCGAGCTGACCTTCATGCCGTTCATGATCAAGGCGGTATGCGCGGCACTGAAGAAACACCCGATGTTGAACTCGAGCCTCGACGTCGAGAAGAACGAGATCGTGATGCACGGGCGCTGTCACATCGGGATTGCAGCTGCTACCGAGCAAGGGTTGGTGGTGCCGGTGATCCACGACGCGGATTCGCTGGATCTGTTCGAGCTCGCAACCGAGGTGAAGCGTCTCGGCGACGCGGCGCGCGACAACAAGCTGCAGGTCGCGGACCTGACGGGCTCCACGTTCACGATCACCTCGCTGGGCAAGCTCGGTGGCCTGTTCGCGGTGCCGATCGTGAACCTGCCTAACGTCGGCATTCTCGGCGTGCATCAGATCAAGGAGCGGCCGGTCGTTCGCGACGGACAGATCGTAGTGGGGCAGATCATGCTGCTGTCGCTCTCGCTCGATCACCGCATCGTCGACGGACACGTCGGAGCCGCGTTCGCGTACGACGTGATCGCGAACCTCGAAGAGCCCGCGCTCATGTTCATGGATCGGTAGTGGTCGAGCCCGAGCCGGATCACAGTGCACCTGACGGATCGTTCTGCGCGGAGCATCACGATCGGCCGGCTGCGTTCACGTGCCCACGCTGCGGGAACTACGTGTGCATCTTCTGCTGGCACGCGATCGCGGCGCGCTGCGAAGCCTGCTTGACGCGTGACCCGGCCGCGGCTGCGCCGACAATTCCGTGGGAGCGTGGTCAGGGCAGTTTGCCTGCTCGTTTCTTCGGCACACTGCAAATGGCGTTTCGGCCCGTGCTCACGGCGCCGGCGTTCGCGCAGAGCGAGCTCGGGCCTGCGCGCAGCTTCTTTCTGTGTAGCGCAGTGCCGCTGGCCGCGCTGGCGGGCGTGATTCCACTGACGAAGACGCTGCTGTTCGGCAGTCTCGGATCCGTCACGGTGCAACACCACGCGAGCGGCGGCGCGATCGCGCTCGACGTGGTGCTGGCGATGCTCGCGCAGATCGCCTGGTTCGCGCTCGATCTGCTGGCGCTGGCGCTGCCGTTCAACAGCCTCGTGCGCGCGTACGCGGCGGAACCACGACGTGCGGCGGCGATGCGCGTGCTGTTCTACCGGTTTTGGCTGAGCCCGGCTGCACAGCTGCTGTTCTTCGCGCTGCTCTGGATGCTGCCGCCAGCTGCAACCCCGGACGCGGCTCCACCTTTTGCCGAAGGTGTATACTTCCTGAGATTCTTTCTGAACGCGCTCCTGTTCGTGGCGATGCGCGCGACGGCTCGCTTGGCGTGTGGGATCGGGCCTTTGCTCTCGTACGCGGTGGTGGTGGTGCCGTTCCTGCTCTGGAACATGATCCAGCCGTTCATTGCGCTGGGGATACAGCGCTTGGGCCTGGGCGGCTGAGCGCACGCAGCGCGTTGCAGCCGGGACGGCGTTGCGCGGGCGCGCTGCTGCAGGCGCGCTCGAACGCGCTGCGAAATGCCGGGGCCTGGGCGTGCCGAGTCGTTAGGAAGGCCAGCGCATCGCTGCACTCTTTGTTGTTCGGAGCTTGATCGAGGCACGCCAGCACGCGCAGGGCGACATGCGGCGGATCGTCGAGCATGGCGTAGGCTGCTAACAGCTCCATCTCGGGCGCGTTCCCGAGGTGCGCGATGGATTCGTTCGCCAGCGACAGAGCCTCGCTGCGCTGACCGGAAAACAGCAGCGCCTGCCCGAGCGTCTGCACGTAACGACGCTCGAACGGCGCAAGCGCCTGCGCTTTCTCGAGCAGCACGGCGGCGTCCGCGTAGCGATGGCGCTCGAGATACGTCATGCCCAAGAAGGCGTAGCCGTGGGAGCGGTCGGGAGCCTCGGCGATGATGCTGCCGAAGAACACGTCGTCGTTCGCGAAGTCGCCGGTGTACAGGTGGAGGCGCACGGCAAGCACCAGCACGTGACAGACGAGCGCGACGTGCACCATGCGCGTGACACGCGGCTGCGTGGCGATCAACAGCGCGACCAATTCGGCCAAGCCGATGAAGAAGAACGTTGCGGGCAGGTACAGAAAGCGACCGAAGCCGGGCCACGAGCGGGTCGCGATCACGGCAATCGGCGCGAGCGTCGAGCCGAGCCAAAGCAGCGACCACGCGAACACGGGAGCACGCTTGCGTGCGCGATAGGCGAGCGTCGCGACCAGAACGCAGGCCGCAGCGGCGAGCACCATGACCGCGGGGCCGAGCGCGTCGTAGTCCTCCTTGAGCAGGCGCGAGTAGACGTGGTTGGGCAGCACGAGGTTCCACGCGGCGTCGCAGACCAGCAGCGGAAAGCGCGCAAGCGAGGCTACGAGCGTGGCAGCAGAAACACCGGCGCCGGCACCGTGCAACACGTGCACGCGCAAGGCGACGTACGCGAGAACCGCGCCGACAAACGGCGCGAGCGTGAGCAACCGCGCAGCCAGTGGGGGCGGCCCGAGGGTGTGCTCGCTCGGGCCGTGGTCCTCCACTCGTGCCGGCCAAAACGCCAAGGCAGGCAATGCGAACGCGAGCGGCTCTTTGCTCAGCAGACCGAGCAGGAAGACCACGCCGCACGCGCATTGCTCGAGCAGCCGCGTACGCCTGGTGGTGGCACGCAACGAACGGCGCCACAGCACGATCGCAACCAGTCCAAACAAGGTGCTCAGCTCGTCGAAGCGGCCGCTGATCCACACGTGGGCTTCCGCGAGGTGCGGCGTGACGCCAAACCATGCCGCGGCCAGCGGCGCGTACCTGCGTTGCTCCGGAGCAAGCAGCTCGCGTGCAAGCACGTACACGACCGCGATACAGGCGAGATGCAGAGCGAGATTGGTGGCGTGGAAGATGGCGAGCGCGCCGCCGCCGAGCGTGTAGTCGGTCACGAGCGAGAGCAGGACCATCGGGCGATACAGATCCAGGTCGCCGGCATTGGCATCGCCCGCGCGTTCGACTACTTGGCCGAGCGTGCTGTGCGTGAACAAGCCGAGCAGGTCGCCGCGGGCCAGCGCCGAGCGCGCCAGCTGCAGGAGATGCTCGTCGTCCCAGACCGGCGCGTTGTAGAAGCGTCGCAGCGTCGCGAGCACGACAAGGCCGAGGGCTGCGTAGAGCAGCTTGCACGCGCCAGAGGCGGACCTTGGGCGGGCCGTGGCGATCGCGTCGTCGTGCACGGCTGATCG
Organism: Sandaracinaceae bacterium; assembly: GCA_017881055.1. Lineage (GTDB taxonomy): Bacteria > Myxococcota_A > Polyangia > Polyangiales > JAFGIB01 > JADGRF01. The sequence goes on along the minus strand of JADGRF010000090.1, from coordinate 1,470 downwards.
TCGAGCGGGAGCGCGTCAGACGTCAAGTTCCCCTCGCGCGTCGACGCGAGATCGCCGTCAAACGGAGCGCAGCATGCCGGGTGCGCGCACGGGCAAGCGGGCCTGGATGCGAAACAGCGACTCACCCCACTCGATGCGCGCGCTCGCCAACTCGAGCTCGGGCGCGCGCCGCACGAGCGTGCCGATCGCGATCTGGGCCTCCAGGCGCGCGAGGTGCGCTCCTAGGCAAAAGTGAATGCCACCGCCGAACGCGAGATGCGCGCTGTGGTCGCGCTCGATCACGAAGCGATCCGGCTCCGGAAACACGCGCGGATCGCGATGCGCCGCGGCGATGCTGACGTTGATCGGCGAATTGATCGGCAGCTGAATGCCGCCGAACTCCGCAGGCTCGTGCAGCACACGCTGCGTGCCGGGAATGGGGCCGTCGAAGCGTAGGCACTCCTCGACGGCCGGCACGATCAGCTCGGGCCGGGCGCGCAGCTTCGCGAGCTCGTCCGGATGCAACAGCAGCTGCCGCACCCCGTTGCCGATCAGGCCGATCGTGGTCTCGAAGCCGGCCACCAAGAGACCAATGCCATGCACGATCAGCTCGTCGTGGCTCAAGCGGTCGCCTGCCTCCTCGGCGCGGATCAGCACGCTGAGCAGATCGTCGCCCAGCGTCTTGCGGCGAGTCTCGACGAGCGAGCTCATGTACGCCCAGAGCTGGGTGGCGGCGCCGAACGATCGTTGCAGCTGCTCTTCGGTGAGGAAGCGCGGCACCAGGAGGTGGGTCACCTGGGCGGTCCAGTCGGTGAACAGCTCACGATCCCGGAGCGGCACGCCGAGCATCTGGCAGATCACGGTGGCCGGCAGCGGTCGCGCGAGGTCCGCGATCACGTCCAGCTCGACGGCGGCACTGCTCGTGGCGCGCTCCAGGGCTTGGTCGAGCAGCTGATCGACCAATGCCTGCACGTGCGGACGCAGGCGCTCGATCGCGGGTGGGGTGAAGCCCTTGCTGACCAGGCGCCGCAAGCGCGTATGGTTGGGTGGATCTTGCTGCAGCATGAAGCGGCGCGGCGCAATCGTTTCGTCCACACCGGGCAGCTTGCCGTCGGTGGTGCGCATGCCGACCTTGGTGTCGCGCAGCAAGCGCACCACGTCCGCGTGGCGGAACAAGCGGTAGTCACCGAGCGGCGTGCGATGCACGGGGTGCTCTTCGCGCACGCGGTTCAGCGCCGGATACGGATCGTCGCGCAGCGCGCCGTTGCGTTGAAACGGATCGAGCCCGAACCAAGGATCGCTGGCTATATCGCTACTCATCGCGCGTCATCGTGCGTGCAATCGACCGGCGGCGGCGTGACACCACGAGCGCCGACAAACCCAGAAGAAAACCGAACGGCGCGAGCGCCGCACTGGACGCGTGGTCGGCACCGGGTTGCGCGCATGCGCAGCCGCTGCTCGGCTTGATTTTTCCACGGCCCGTGCCGCCAT
>JADGRF010000089.1 GCA_017881055.1 Sandaracinaceae bacterium | reverse complement strand
CTCGCTGCAGCTGCACGCGTGGATCGACCATGCAGGCACGCGCGCGTTGCTCCATCGCCTCGGACTCGCGCTGCCGGTGGTCGGCGCCTATCTGCTGCTGCGTCAGCTGCTTCCCGCGCTCGGCCTGCCACTTGCGGATCCAGCGCTCCTGCAGCTCGACAAGCTCGCGCTCGGCACCACGCCTGCGCTCTGGCTCGAACGGTTTGCGACCCCCGCGGTCGTCGAGTGGTTCGCGTTCTTCTACTACGGGTACTACGCGCTCGTCGGCACACACCTGCTACTCGCGCTGCGACCCACGCCGGATGCCCGCAGCCGACAGCTGCTGCTCGGGCTGGTACTGACCACCTGCATCGGCCACGCCCTGTACACGCTCGTGCCGGGTGTCGGCCCTTATGCATTCCCGGGCGTCGCGTTCGTGCACGAGCTGCACGGAGGCTTCTTCTTCGCGCGGGTGCAATCCACCGTGGCCCACGCCGGTGCGCACCTCGACATCTTCCCCTCGCTGCACACGGCGCACCCGCTCTTCATCGCGCTGCACGCGCTTGGTCACCGGCGGAGCACGCTCTATCGCTACAGCTGGCCCGTGATCCTGTTCGCAGCCGGGAACATGATCGTGGCCACGATGCTGCTGCGGTTTCACTACGGCATCGACGTGGTCGCGGGAGTCGTGCTGGCCGTCACCGCGTATGTCATAAGCTCGCGCTTGCGCTAAGGGCCCGCGCGCGGACAAGTCGATCGAGACCGGGCGCGGGCCCTAAATGACCAAGCGTGATTCGGGAACGGTGGATCGCGAAGGACCGGGCGCCGCGATCAAGGAGGAGCGCCGAAGGAAGGGTGGCTCCCCTTTTGAGGCGCTCCGACGCCGAGCGGGGCGCCTGGAACGAGCGAGGCGCCGTTCCTGAATCACGCTCGGTCATTTAGTGTGGCGGCCATGCGTCGTCTGCTCCCACTGCTTCTGGTAGTCGCGTGTGCGAACCCGCGGCTGCCCGCCGCGAGCGCACCCACCCCAGCTCTCCGCTACGTAGCACCGCTCGAGCGCGATCATCCGCTAGTCGGTCGCATCTGGGACGTGCAGCGCCAACGCTTCAGCGACGAAGCCACGCTGCTGGCGGACCTGTCCGATAGCGCGGTCGTCGCGCTCGGCGAGCAGCACGACAACCCGGATCATCACCTGCTTCAAGCGCGTGTCATGCAAGCGCTGAGCGAGCGCGGACGTGGGCTCTCGTTGGTCGTCGAGATGCTCGATCGCCAGCGACAAACCACGATCGATGCCACGCTCGCGCACACACCGAACGATGCGGACGCTCTCGGCCGCGCCATCGACTGGGAACACTCGGGTTGGCCTGCCTGGGCGTTGTACCGACCGATCTTCGAGCGAGCGTTGCAGCTGCATGCGCTGCTCTTCGCCGCAGGCCTCGATCGCAGCTTTGCGATGCGCCTCGGCAGCCAAGGCAGTCACGCGCTACCGCCCGAGCTCGTCGGGCGCTTCGGCCTGGAGCAGCCCCTTGCCACGAACCTCCTTGGGCCGCTGCGCGACGAGCTGCGTGAAGCCCACTGCGGCCTGTTGCCCGACTCGATGCTCGACCCGATGGTGCTCGTGCAACGCGCACGCGACGCCGAGCTGGCGGCGCGCGTGCTCGATGCGCCACCCGACCGGCTGCGGATCGTGATCGCGGGCAACGGCCACGTGCGCAGCGACCGCGGGGTACCAGCGCTCTTGCGACATGCCTCCAAGCTACGGGTGCGGACGCTCGGGTTGCTCGAGGTGCATCACGGCTGGACGCAGCCCCACGACTACGCCGCGGAGAGCGGCGGCACAGGCCTCGCGTTCGACTACGTATGGTTCACACCGGTCGCGAGCGCAGCCGACCACTGCGCCGAGCTACGCGAGCAGCTGCGGCGAGACAAGCCCTGAGCGGCAGGCATCAGCGAAATCGCCCCCGCCCGCGAGAACGCGGTATCCTCGCCGTACCCATGAGCCACACCGGCCCCGAACGCAGGCTGCGTCCCCGCTTCGAAATGATTCGGTCGTTCGCCGCGGCGGACTTTCTCACCCTTGCCAACGGCTGCTGTGGCGCGGGAACCATCCTTGCGCTGCTGCAACACATTGCCACCGCCGAGCCGCGCTGGCTCTGGGGCGCGATCATTCTCTCGCCGTTCGCGCTCTTCTTCGATTTTGCCGACGGACGCGTCGCACGCTGGCGTCGCAAGTCGTCCGCGCTCGGCGCCGATCTCGACTCGCTCGCCGACGTGATCTCGTTCGGCATGGCGCCTGCCGCGCTGGGCTTCGCCGTTGGCATGCGCGGCGCGCTCGACAGCGCCGTACTGCTCTACTTCGTGGCCTGCGGCATCAGCCGGCTCGCGCGCTTCAACGCCACCGCCGATCAGCTCGCCGACGAAACCGGCAAGGTGAAGTACTTCGAAGGCACGCCGATTCCGACCAGCGTGCTGCTCGTCGGCGTGATCGCCTGGCTCACCTCGCGTGGACAGATCGGCACAGGCCTGATGTTCGGCGTCTGGAACCTGGGGCCGCTCGCGTTGCATCCGCTCTCGCTGATGTACTTTGCGAGTGGAAGCGCGATGATCAGCACCATACGCATCCCCAAGATCTGACCGCGGCGATCGCGCGGCGTTAGTTGCATCGGCTCGGACGGCCGCGTCGTAGCCTCGAAGCCGCAGCGCGACATGGGAGCGCGTGCGACCGGCAGCGCGAGACTCACGCGTCGAGCAGCTCGCGTACCTTGCGCAGCAAGGGCTCGGGTGTGAGCGGCTTCTCCACGAACGCGATGCCGGCGTCGAGCACGCCGTGGTGCACGATCGCGTTCTCCGTGTAGCCCGACATGAACAACACCTTCATCTCGGGACGCACCGGCCCGAGCCGCTCCGCGAGCTGCTTGCCGCTCATGCGAGGCATCACGACGTCGGTGAGCAAGAGATGGATCTTGGCCGTGTACTGCTCGCAGATCAGCAGCGCCTCACCGGCGTTCTGAGCTTCCAACACGTTGTAGCCCTGACGCCGCAGCATCGCTCGCGCCATCGTGCGCAGCTGATCTTCGTCCTCGACGAGCAAGATGGTCTCGGTGCCCCGCAGCGTCGCGGGCGGCGGCGGCGGCGCGAGCGGGGGGTCGAGCTCGCGATCGACGCGCGGCAGATACACCCGGAACGTCGTGCCTTGATTGGGCTCGCTGTACACCCACACGTGGCCTTCACTCTGCTTGATGATGCCAAAGACCGTGGACAGCCCGAGGCCCGTGCCCTTGCCCCTTTCCTTCGTGCTGAAGAACGGCTCGAAGATGTGCTCGCGCGTGGCGGGGTCGATCCCGACACCGGTATCGGTGACTGCGAGCATGACGTAGGCCCCGGGTTTCACACCATGATGCGTTGCAGCATACTCCTCGTCGAGCACCAGGTTCGCGACCTCGATCGTGAGGCTGCCACCGCGCGGCATGGCGTCGCGGGCATTCACCGCGAGATTCATGATGATCTGCTCGATCTGCGTCGCGTCCGCATTGACCCTCGACGGCTCCTGGCCGGTGAGCAGCGAGAGCCCGACCGCTTCGCTGATCAAACGCCGCAGCATCTTCTCCATGCCGATCACCAGGTGCCGCAGGTCCACGACACGCGGCTGCAGCACTTGCTGCCGACTGAACGCCAGCAGTTGCTTGGTGAGCTCCGCAGCCCGCTGCCCAGCGCGATAGATCTCCTCCATGTCTTCACGCATCGGCTCCTCGGGCCTGAGCTGCTCCAGCGCGAACGACGAGTAGCTCAAGATCACCGAGAGGATGTTGTTGAAGTCGTGGGCAACCCCGGCCGCGAGCTGACCCACGGCCTCCATCTTCTTCGCTTGCCGAAGCTGGTCAGCGAGCCGCCTGCGCTCCGTCGCGTCGGTTTGCACCCCGACGAAGTGCGTGAGCTTACCAGACGCGTCTTTCACGGGAGACAGCGTCAGGTCGTTCCAAAAAAGCGAGCCGTCCTTGCGCTGATTGAGCAGCTCGACGGCGCACGGTTGCGCTCCTTGCACGGCGCGCCTCAGCACGGCGATTGCTTCGGGATCGGTTTCTCTCGCCTGCAGAAAGCGGCAGTTCCTGCCCAGCGTCTCCTCGGACGTGTACCCAGTCAGCTCGTAGAAGCCCGGGCTCGCGTACACGATCGGGTTGTCCGGTAGGTTGGGGTCCGTGATCAAGATGCCGTGCCTGATCGCCTGAATCGCGCTGTCGCGCATGCGCAGCTCCGCTTGTTCCAGCAGCAACGCGCGATTGGTCTCCTCGAGCTGCAGCGTCTTTTCCTCGAGCTTGCGGATCAGCGTTTGGCTGTACAGCTTGAGCAGATCGGCTTCGTTCCCGGTCGGTTGCTCCGCAGGTCCAACGCCGCGAGTCCCGGTGCGCTGTCGAACTTCCTCGGTCCGAGCAAACAGCACGTCGGGCTCCGACGGCTTCAGGATGAACGCATCGGCGCCCAGGCTGAGCGCCAGCTGCTCATCTTCCACGTCCGTGTAGGTCGCCGTGTAAACCACGAAGGGCACTGCACGCAGACGTGCATCGGACTTCCAGTGTCGCAGCAGCGTGTAGCCGTCCATGACGGGCATCAGCAGATCGGAGATCACGATGTTCGGCGGCGTCATGCGGGCGTTGACGAGCGCTTCGGCGCCATGACGCGCCCACTGCGTCGTCCAGCCATGACTCTCGAACAGCGCTTTCAGGTAATACGCATGCTCTTGCTTGTCTTCGACGATCAGGACGCAGGTCATGGGTTTCCTAACTTCGCAGCGGGAAGCGAGCCCGCGTGCTCCATCTCGGCGACGAACGTCTCGGGATCGATGGGCTTCTCGATGTATCCGTTGCAGCCTGCGGCCAACGCCTTTTCGCGATCACCCACCATCGCATACGAGGTCACCGCGATGATCGGCACGGCGTGCAGCGCAGCGATGCCACGTAGCGCACGCGCCACCTCGTAGCCGTCCATCGCGGGCAGCTGGATGTCGAGCAAGATCAGATCGGGCATGAGCGTTCCCGCAAGCTCGATGCCGCTCCGGCCATCCACCGCCGACACGACCTTGTAGCCGTGCTTGTCGAGCAGGAACGTCGCGAGGTAGCGGTTCTGCTCGTTGTCCTCGATCAATAGGATCGTGCGGCTCATGCGGATAGCGCCTCTGCCAGGGGCAGCGTGAACGTGAACACACTGCCTTTGGACCACTCGCTGCGGACCGAGATGTCGCCGCCCAGCAGCGAAGCCAGGCGCCGACAGATCGCCAAGCCGAGGCCCGTGCCCTCGTGCTGGCGCGTGAGCCCCGTATCGATCTGCTGAAACGGCTTGAACAAAGTGTCGAGATCCTGCGCTTTGATGCCGATGCCGCTGTCCATCACCTGCACACGCAGCTGCCCCGCTTCGACCTCCGCGTGCAGCGTGACGGTGCCGCGCTCCGTGAACTTGATGGCGTTGTTGAGCAGGTTGAGCACGACCTGCTCGAGCCTGCGCCGATCGCTCATGACGTGCTGCACCGCCGGCGACACCACCGACACCAGAGCGAGGCCCTTCTTCTCGGCGAGCGGCTTCACCAAAGCGACCACCCGCTCGAGCGACGCTCGTGCGTCGAACCGCTCGGCGTGCACCTCGAGCTGATTGGCCTCGATCTTCGAGAGGTCCAGCACGTCGTTGATCAACTCGAGCAAGTGCCGCGCGCTGCCACGCACCATGCCAAGCTGCTTGGCTTGCTCCGGGTTCAGCGGCCCGGCCATGCCCTGTGCGAGAATGCCCGTGAAGCCGATGATCGAATTGAGCGGCGTGCGCAGCTCGTGAGACATCGTGGCCAGGAACGCGGACTTGAGCGCGTCCGCGGCCTCGGCGCGCCTCGCTGCGTCACGACTCTCCGCCGTTCGCGTGACGACTTTTTGCTCGAGTGTTTCGTTCAGCTCGTGCAGCGCGGTCTCGGCCGCTTTGCGCTCCGAGATGTCGCGGATCATGCCGAGCAAATTGCCGTCCGGCATCATGGTCGCGATCACCTCGGCCGGAAACACCGAGGCGTCCTTGCGCCGAAACAGCCACTCGCTGTGGTGGTCAGCACGGCTCTTGATCGGGTCGAGGTCCGGCTCGCTCTGCCCAGCCTCGGTAGGCACGACGATATCGGTGGCATGCAGACCGATCAGCTCGTCCCGCGTGTAGCCGAGCATCTTGCAGACGCTCTCATTAGCGTCGAGGCAGTAGCTCTGACCATCGGCGATCACGATTCCGTCAGGTGCATACTCGAAGAGCACACGGTAGCGCGCATCGCTCGCTTGCCTCGCCAGCTCGGCGACCTTGCGCTGCTCGATGTCGATGCCGACGCCAACCAGGCACGTCTTGCTGTCTCGCTGCATCGCCACGCCGGTGAAGTAGTACCGTGTGTTCCGGCCGTCCTTCGAGAGAAGGTCGGCCTCCACGCTGGAAGCGCCCTTCTCGAACACTTCTTGAATTCGCGACTCGACCAAGGCCTTGTCGCCGGCCGAGAAGAGATCGAGCGGACGCAGGGTCGCGATCTCGGCCGCGCTGTAGCCCGTCACGCGCTCGAAGTTCGCATTCCAGCGGATGAACTTGCCCTTCTGATCATACAGATAGAGCACGCCCGGCAGACTGTTGAGCACCGCGTCGGAGAAGTCGCGCTCCTGACGCAGCGTCTGCTCGGCCTTCTTGCGCGCTTCCTCGCGCGCCAAGTTGTCGAGCGCGAACGAGAGGTTGTTCGCCACCTCGACGAGCAGTGCGGTCTCCTTGTCGCGAAAGAAGCTCGGCTCCTCGGCGTACACGCTCAGCACGCCGCTCACGACGGCATTCTCGCGAATGGGAAACACCGCGGAGGCGCGAAAGCGTCGACGCGCGGCCTCGGCGCGAAAGGGCAGCGTGGCGTCGTCGGTGAGAAAGTCGTTGCAGATGTAGGGTCGACCCTCGCGAAACGCAGTCCCCGAGGGTCCGCGCCCTTCGGGGCGATCGTCGCTGTACACCGAGATGTTGTTGACGTAGTCGGACTCGTCGCCGAAGGCCGCAATTGGCTCGATGGTACGCGTCTCGGGACGATGCCAACCGATCCAACTCATGCGAAAGCCGCCCTGCTCCACCAGCGCCTGACAGATCTGTCCGAGCAGAGAATCGCGCGTGGTGGCGCACGCGATCGCGCGGTTGATCTGACTCAGCGCTCCGTACAAGCGTGAGAGCCGTGCAATCTCGCGCTCGCGCTCGCGCACGGCCGTCATGTCGCGCGCGACACTCGACACGCCGACGACCAGACCGCTCTCGCTCCGGATCGGCGACACGGTGACCGAGACCGAGAGCAGGCGACCGTCGCGGGTCTGGCGCAGCGTCTCGAAGTGCTCCACCGGCTCAGCTCGCTGCAGCTTGGCGATGATCTGTGCTTCTTCGTCTTGCCGGTCAGCGGGTATCAAGCACGCGATCGAAGTGCCGCACATCTCACGCGCCGTAAAACCGTAGAGCTGCTCGGCGCCGCTGTTCCACGTGGTGATGGTTCCATCGAGCGTCCTGCCGATGATGGCGTCGCGCGACGACTCGACGATCGCAGCCAGGCGAGCTCGAGTCGCGGTGACCTGCGCTTCCGCGTCGCGTAGCTCGCTGACATCATTCACCACCAAGCCGAGGCCGATCACGTGGTCGTGCAACCGCACGGGGTAGTAGCTGAGCAGCCAATGCCGCAGCCGTCCGTCGGCAGCGGAGCCGCTGAAGTCTTGGTTCAGCACGGTCTCGCCGGCAAGCGCACGGCGGTACCACGGTTCTAGAGCTGCCCACAGCTCGGGAACGACCTGGGCCACGGTCTTGCCGACGTGCTCGGCGACGGAGAGCCCGTGCGAAATGGCCAAGACGTCGTTGATCTCGACGAAGCGGAACTCGTGATCGACGAACGCAAAGCCGATCGGCGTGTTCTGCAGCAAGGTCTCGAGCAGGGCGAGGCGCGCCTCGGCCGACGTCTGGGTCGCAAGCATGTCCCCCCGATGCCACCAACTCAGCCTAGATCTCACGCCCTGCGCATTGGGTCAAACACGGATCCGTAGCTCGCACACGTGTGTTCCCGTGTGTGGAGGCGGCCGGCCTCGCTCCGCCCAGCAATGCGACAAGCGCGCGGGCAGCAAGTACGCTTTCGAGCAGCCCCCGATGCCGCTACCGCGCCGAAGCCTGATCACGCGAGTACCCTACCCGTGGAGCAGCCTGCGGCGCTCTGTGGATTTCACCGCACTGGCCCTGACCATCACGCTCGCCGCCAGCTGCGGTCGCCCTGAAGGCACACCGGCCGGCTCGCTGCCGAGAAATCCCGAGTCGGCAGCGGCGGCCACGCCGCAGGTCACGGCCGGGACCGCGGACCACGCGCCCGCGCCCGCAGCCGGTGCAAGCAGCGAAGCGGACGCTCTGCGCGCACGCAACGACCTGCCGCCCGAGCGCCGCGCGCTGGTCCGAGTCGCTGGCCAAGAGCGCTGGGTCGACGCCCACGCGATCGAATCAGCCGGCTACACGCTGATCAATCTGGGCGACGACTGGACCCCGACGCTCTTCCAGGAAGAACACGCGGCCGACGGGACACCGCTACCCAATCGCTACCGCCGCGTCTACATCGGCCTGGCCAACGACCGACTCGACAACGATGGCGAGGCGCTCGCGCCGGGTGAGAAGAACTACCTCGAGCTGTACGGCGTGTTCCCTTCGTTCTCCGTGCTGCGCACGCGCTTCGTGGCGGATGCGGCGCACCCTTGCCACGATCAGGAGAGTGTCGCGCTGCTCGAAGCCGTCCAGACGGTGGCCTACGTGGACCCGAAAGACGTGAAGCGCAACGAGCAACGCCTGCGCGGCATGACGGACGAGCTGGAGAAGGCCCGGCGCAGGGCGAAGATGGCAACGCTCGAGGAGCTGGCAACAGCGAAGCCGGCCCTGGCCGACCGGATTGCGCTCGTAAAAAAGCGCATCGCCGAGAAGGCAGCGCTCGCAGCTGTCGAGAAGCGTCTCGCCTGCGAGAATATGTTTCCAGCTGACACAAAGCACACGACCGGCGTCTATGACGACGGAATGCGCCTTTCGGTGCGGCGCTTTCAGCAGAAGCACATGATCTACGAGGCGAACTTCCTGCAGCGCCGCACGGTCGATGCCATGGCCCGGCCGTTGCTCGACAACGACTACGACGCGCTCGTGCGCGCGCTGCGCGAGCACGTGGTTGCAGCGGCAGGCATCATCGAAGACGAGACCGCGGGCACGGCGAAGGCGCCCGCGCACGACTTGGTCGGTGAGTATACGCAGGAAGCGTTGAAGCAGCTGGGTCTAGTCGACACCGCCGCGGCGCAAGCGTTCTTCGAGCGACACAGCGAAGCTGAGCTGCGCACGCTGCGTGTCGCAATCAAGCTGCCGCCGCCGCCCAGCTACTACGCGGCGAACATGGACTTCTCGATCGAGGTCGATCGCGGCGAGGTTTGGTACGAGCTGCCGTTCGATGCGCAGGGCAACTTCCGGCAGCACGCGCGCAGCCGCTATCCAGCGCTCTCTCTGTATGTGACGTACGAGGGCAAGAAGCTCCGGCTGGCGCGCTGGCGCACGACGATCGGCGGCTGGCGCGCGGAGCAAGCCTCCGACGGCTACGAGTACTACCGCTACAAGGGCTCCGACATAGGGCCGCGCGTGATCCGTCAGGTGATCTCCGGACCCGTCTGGATCGCGCCGACCTCGACACCGATTCGCAGCTTGGTCAAAGGCAAGAAGGTGAACGGGCGCTCGATGAGGATCGTGAACTACGACGAGCTCGGCCCGGGCTATCTCTCGGCCTACGGCCTGGTTGCGGGCTACTTCGTGGAGCCCGGCAGACCCGGTCACCCCGACAGAGACGACGGCATTCGCGCCCACGGCTCGTCCGACTACCTTTCACTGTACAGCTCGTCTGGCTTCTCGCACGGCTGTCATCGCTTGCCGAACCACCTCGCGATTCGCCTGTACTCGTTCATGCTCAGCCATCACGACAAGATCACCGCCGGCGATCAGCCGCTGAGCTTCACGCGGCAATTCTTGGCCGACGACATGGTCTACGAGATCAAGATTCCGTCGCGCGGCTACGCCTACCTGTTCGATCCGCCCATTCCCGTGAACGTGTTGCCCGGCGACATCAAAGGCACGCAGAAGACGCCGATCATCGGTTACGTGCCGAAGCCCAACACCGTGTATCCGCCAGGACCGCCGCCGCCCGCACCGGATAGTCCGGAAGCCAAGGCCGGTGCAGAATGAGCAGCGCCATGCCCGAAGAGACGCCCAGAACCTGGTCGAAGAAGAGCCGCGCGCTGGCGAGCGCGAGCGCGCTCGTGGCTTGCACGTGCGTATGCACAGGCATCGCGCTCTCGCAGGCGGCTCCGGCGACGCCACCGGCGACAGCTGCAACATCGGGCGCTCTGCCCGCTCCGACCACCGTTCGCATCACGTTCGCCACCGAACCGCCGACCAACGCGCTCGTGACCTGGGGCAAGACCAGCCTCGGGCGCATCACGACACGCGCCGAGCTGGTCGTCATACGCCCACGAGACAGCGGGCCGCTCGATGTGGTCGTGCGCGCGGCAGGCTTTCTGCCCGTGCAAACGCGCGCGCACACCTTTGCGGATACGCGCGTCTCCGTGAAACTGACGCGCCCGACGGAGACAGCCACGCTGCTCGGCTATCGCGTGCCGATCGACGCCGGCGCTCCGATCGCCGTCGATCCTGCCGCTGCGCCCCACGATCCCAACGCAACCCCACCGTGGAACGTCAGCCCTGCGTGGAACATGGTGCAGCCCAGCAGCGCAGCGCCGGTCACGCCGATCGCGCCAGCGCCGGCGCCAGGGCCTGCCGCGGCAGGGACGCCCATCGTGCACCCGTAGCGATTGCGGCGCGCTGCGAGGCTCCGTTTTCTTTTGAACCCGCTGCACGGGTCCTGTACCTCAGCCGGGTCGCACGGCGACGAGCAACTTGCGCGCCTTCACCTGATCACCGCGCGCGGCGTGCACCTCGGCGACCACGCCGTCCACGTCGGCACACACGCGGAGCTCCAGCTTCATCGCCGACACCACGGCCAGCGTATCGCCGCGCACGACTGTCTGACCGACTTGCACCGGCACGTCGATCACCGCCCCGTCCATCGGAGCGATCGCCCGGCCGCTGCCCTGCTCCACGGCGACGCGCTCGCTGTGCGTGACGTCGCGAAACCTAATCGCGCCTTCGTGGCCGTGAAGCCAAAGCTGCGTACCTTCGAACGCGTGCTCAAAGCGCCGCTGCACACCCGCGACCATCAGCACGCTCGCATCGGGTGCATGCGAGAGGCACCGCACTTGGAGCCACTCGCCCTGCACCTCTACGCGAAACGCGCCGGCCTCGCGCTCGGGCGCAACGGACAGCACGGCCACACCAGAGTCGTGCTCGAGCGTGATCGGCCAGGCCACGCCGACGCTATTCACGAAGCCGAGCAGCTCACGCGAGCCGCACTGCGCCGCCTGCGCTCGCACGACCGAGATGACCGCGGCCACGCCGAGAGTCTCGCGTCCCGGCGTGAGCGCCGTCGGCTGGAACGATCGCTCGATCGTGCTGGTCGTGAGCTCGCCGCGCTCGAAGCGTTCGTCTGCTAGCACCGAGCACAAGAACGCCTGGTTGGTGGGCAGCCCTAGCACGCGCAGCTCGGACAGCGCTTGCAGCAGGCGTCCTCGCGCCTGCTCGCGCGTGGCGCCATGTGCGACCACCTTCGCTAGCAGCGGGTCGTAGTACGGACTGACGACGAGGCCCTCGGTCAGCCCGTGATCGACGCGCACCAGAGGACCCTCGGGCACACGCAGGCAGCGCACCGTGCCGGCGCCGGGTAGAAAGCCGCGTGCCGGGTCTTCCGCGTACAGCCGCGCCTCGATCGCGTGTCCCGTCAGCTGCACCTCGTCCTGGCGCATCGGCAGCTCGGCGCCCTCTGCGATCTGGATCTGCCAGGCCACGAGGTCGAGCCCGGTGACCAGCTCCGTCACCGGGTGCTCGACCTGCAGGCGCGTGTTCATTTCCAAGAAGTAGAACGAGCGATCGACTGCCAGTAGAAATTCGACGGTGCCCGCGCCAATGTAGCCCGCGCAGCTGGCAGCCAAGACCGCCACTTCGCCCATGCGCGCACGCAGCGCGGCGTCGACTGCGGGCGACGGTGCTTCCTCGATGATCTTCTGGAAGCGACGTTGTGCCGAGCAGTCGCGCTCACCCAGGTGGAGCACGTGACCGTGCTCATCGCCGAACACCTGCAGCTCGACGTGGCGTGCGTCTTCGATCACGCGCTCCAGGATTAAGCCATCATCGCCAAAGGCTTTCTGCGCTTCCGAGCGCGCGCGTGTCAGCGCTTCAGGCAGCTCATTCGTCACGTTCACGCGCCGCATGCCGCGACCGCCGCCGCCCGCGCGCGCCTTCACCATCAGGGGGAACCCGACGCGCGCGGCTTCACGCGTGAGCGTGGCGTCGTCCTGTGCTTCGCCGTCGTAGCCCGGCACGCACAGCACGCCAGCTTCTTGTACCGCCACGCGCGCGCGCCGCTTGTCGCCCATCAGCTCGATCGTCTCGGGCCGCGGACCGATGAACGTGAGCCCTGCAGCGAGACACGCGCGAGCGAACGCCGCGTTCTCGGAGAGTAAGCCGTAGCCAGGGTGGACGGCGTCCGCGCCCGTACGCAGCGCGGCCGCGAGCAACGCGTCCACGTTCAAATACGACGCGGAGAGCTCCGCAGCGCCGAGCAGCACCGCCTCATCCGCGAACGCGACGTGCGGGGCGTGGGCATCAGCCGCGCTGTACACCGCCACCGTGCGGCGGCCGAGCGCACGCGCAGTACGCATCACGCGCAGCGCGATCTCACCGCGGTTGGCGACGAGGATCTTGCTAATCCTGCGCGGCGTCGCGCTGCTCACTTCGTGACCCGCGTAGCCCAGCTCGGCTTGCGCTTCTCTACGAACGCCACCGTGCCTTCGCGCGCTTCGTCCGAGACGGCAGCCTGCGCGAAGATCTGAGCGGCCTCGTCGAGCACGCTGCGTAGCTCGCGACCCGGCGTGGAAAGCACCAGGCGCTTGGTCGCCGCTGTGGCGCGCGGTGCGCAGCGACGAATCTGCTCGATCACGGAGTCGAGCGCGGCATCGAGCGCAGCCGTGTCGGCGTACACCTCGTGCACGAGGCCAAGCCTAGCGGCTTCCGTTCCGTCGATGCGCGCGCCCGTGAGCATGAGCCGACGCGCGTGCGTCAGGCCGACGCGCTCGACCACGAACGGCGCGATCTGCGCAGGCACGAGGCCAAGGCCGGTCTCCGGCATGCCGAAGCGCGCATCCGCGAGCGCAAGCGCGATGTCGGACGCACAGACCAGCCCGAACCCGCCGCCCATGACCGCGCCTTCGACCACGGCGATCACCGGCTGCGTCGCGCCGCGCACCGTGCTGACGAGCTCGCCGAATCTCCGGTTGCTGCGCGCAAGGGCCAGCTGCGGGTCGCCCGCCGGCTTCACCGTGCTCGCGTCGCGAGCGGCCATCTCTTTGATGTCGGCGCCCGCGCAAAACGTCCCTCCAGCGCCGCGCAGCACCAGAGCGCGCAGCTCGGGTTCCGTGCTGACCGCCGTCACGACGTCGATCAGCTCGTCGATCATCTGCGGCGAGAGCGCGTTCTTGCGCTCGGGCCGGTTGAACGTGATGTGCAGCACGCCATCGCGCAAGGACAAGAGCAACGTCTTGGTTTCCGGCAAGGTCAGCATGTTCACGCGTCCTTCAGCTCGTCGTAGAGCTCACGGGTCACTGGAACTGGGAAGCCCAGCAGTTGCTGCGCGTGGGCTTTGCCCTGAGGATCCGCACGCAGCGAGGCGATGCCACCACCGCCCAAGCTGTTCTCGAGCAGGAAGTTCCAGCCCTTGCAGCCTGGCAGAGCGAATCGTTGCACGCGACCGCGCGCGGGGTCGAGCACGTGAGCCATGTGCTTGGCCACGGCCTCAGCCGTGAGCGCGGAGGCGATGAAGGGAACGAAGCGCTCCTGCCGAGCAAGAATGCCGATGTTGCTGCTGTTGCCCTTGTCGCCGCTGCGGCCATGCGCGAGCTTGATCAGCGGCAGCGTACAGCCGGTGTCGACAGCAGGATACGTCGGCTCCACCGTGGTCGTCGCCGTCAGCTGCGCACAGGCGACCCCGGACGCCGCGCTCGGCATGCGCTCGCCATCGATGTCGAGCTCGGCGCCGAGCTTCTGCCGATCGATCAAGAACGAGAACAGCTTCACCATGGTGGCGGGTTGGGGCCGCCCACCGATCAATGTGGCGAAACCCGGAGCCATGCTCGTGCCTGCCTGCGGCAGCTCGCGCAGCATCAGCTTGAGCGCGTCGCGGTTGCCGTGGCTGGCCGCGATGCGCACGACCACTTCCCGCGTGTCGCGCCTGCGCCCGTGCGGGCCGTACGTCGACTCGGAGCCGAGCACGTCGATCTGCGTCGCGGAAAATGGACCGAGCCCGCGCGCCACGAGCAAGCGCTCGATCTTGGTCACGAGCGCATGCGCGACGCGCTCGCCCTTCTCGACCGCGTTCTCGCCTGCGAGAAAGAGGCCGACGTCCAGCTTGTAGCCGTCGGGGTACGTGGCCGAGACCTTGTACGTGGCCGTGGGCGCACGCCCGCGCGCACCGCGCACCCGCACACGATCTGCACCGCAGCTCTCGGCATGGACCTCGCTGAAATCACAAACGACATCGGGCAGCACGTAGCTGCGTGGATCGCCGATCTCGTAGACCAGCTGCTCGTAGATCACGGCCGGCGTGACGATGCCGCCGGTAGCTGCAGGCTTCTCGACCACGAACGAGCCGTCGCTGCTGCACTCCACGATCGGGTAGCCCATGTCTTCGTAGCCCGGCACGTCGCGAAAGTCGGTGAAGATCCCGCCGGTGCACTGCGCGCCGCACTCGATCATGTGACCCGCCAAGCTGCCCTGCGCGAGTCGATCGAAGTCGTCCCAGCGCCAGCCGAATTCATGGACCAGCGGTCCGAGCACCAGAGCGCTGTCGACGACGCGGCCCGTGATCACGATATCCGCGCCGGCTGCAAGCGCATCCACGATCGGCTTGGCGCCGAAGTAGGCGTTCGCGCTGAGCAGAAAGCCGGGCAGCGCGGCGCCGCTGTACATCTCGCGCACGCCGTCGTTCAGCAGCTCGTCCTTGCGCGGCAGCAGATCGTCACCGAGCACCACCGCGATCTTCAGCGAGACGCCCAGCTCGATCGCTAGCGCGCGCAGCGCATCGCGACACGCCAGCGGATTGACGCCGCCCGCGTTGGTCACCACGCGCACACCCTTCTCGAGCACGTCCTTCAGGCTGTGCCGCATCACGCGGGACACGAAGTCGGTCGCGTAGCCGCCGCCTTCACCACGCAGGCGCGCACCGGCCATGATCGACATGGTGATCTCGGCCAGGTAGTCGAACACGAGGTAGTCGAGGCGGCCACCCGCGAGCAGCTGGGGCGCCGCGGTCTCCGTGTCCCCCCAGAAGCCGGCAGCACAGCCGATGCGCAGAGATGGTTTCACGCAGCCTCCTCTTGACCAAGCAAGCGCTTGGTCGGAAGCTACCAAGCAAGCGCTTGGTTTGCAATCACGATGGCACCGAACCACAAAGTCCGCCGTACCCCGAAAGCCCCACGGCCGAGGAGCAGCCTTGCCCAGCGCACCAGGAACACCGCCAGCACCGCCAGTCCCGCGAGCGCGCGTGATCGCGTGCTGCGCGCGGCTGCGCACTCGTTCGTGGCGCATGGCTACGCACAGACCACCGTGCGCGACATCGCTCGCACCGTCGGAATCCTCTCCGGCAGTCTGTTTCATCACTTCGACAGCAAGGAAGAGCTGCTCGAGGCCGTGATGACCGAAGTAAGCGCGCGCAACACCGAACGCATGCAAGCGGCTGCCCTCGCCGAAGCAGGCACGCTCGAGCGCGTGCGCGCCCTCTTGCGCTCGGAGCTCGACGCGATCCACGGCGAGACCGGCGAAGCGATGACGCTCTTGGTGACCGAATGGCGCAGCTTGGGGCCTGCCGCGCAAGCGCGTGTGCTGGTGCTGCGGGACGCTTACGAAAGCGTATGGCTCTCGGCGCTGCAAGCCGCCGCGGATCGCCTCGCGCCGATGGATTCGTTCATTCTGCGCCGCCTCCTTCAGGGCATGACCGCAGGCAGCGCGCACTGGTACAGGCCGCGCGGTACGCTGTCGCTCGATGCGCTGACCGATCGGATCATGACGCTGATCGCACCTGGGGCGGCTACTGGCCACGACAAGCTCGCACCGCGAGGTCGTCGTGCTCGAGCTTGAAACCACGCTGCATGCGGGGGCACCGGCGTTCCAGGACAACCGCGCCTTCATGCGTGCGCAGCTGACACGCGTGAGCAACGCAGTCGGCCGCGCTCACGCCACCGAGCTGGCCTTCACCGAGCGCGCGCGCAAGCACGAGAAGCTACGGCCGCGCGAACGCTTGGGCCTTTTGCTCGATCGCGGCGCGCCATTTCTCGAGCTGTGTGCGCTCGCAGGTTACGGCATGTACGGCGACACGGACGGCAGCTTCGCGGGCGGCCAGCTGATCGCCGGCCTCGGCTTCGTCTCGGGCCGACGCTGCCTCGTGATCGTCTGGAACCACGCGGTCAAGGGCGGCACGATCACGCGCGTCACCACGCAGAAGATGCTGCGACTGCAGGACATTGCCAAGAAGCAACGTCTGCCGATCGTGTCGCTGAGCGAGAGCGGCGGCGGCAACCTCGAGGGCGGCGGCGGTGGCGATCCGTGGGGCGCGTACGCGTTCGTCGAAGGCGGAGTCTGCTACTGCCAGCAGGCGGAGCTCTCCGCCGCGGGCATTCCGCAGATCGTGGTCGCGCACGGCAACGCCACCGCGGGCGGCGCGTATCACGTCGCGCTGTCGGACTACATCGTGCTCGTGCGCGGCCAGACGCAGCTGTTCCTGGCCGGACCGCCGCTTTTGAAAGCTGCAACGGGTGAAGTGGCAAGCGCCGAGGCGCTGGGTGGCGCCGAGATGCACGCGCGCGTCTCCGGCACCGGCGAGTATCTCGCCGAAGACGACGCGGACGGCATTCGCATCGCACGCGAGATCGTGGCGCAGCTGCCGAAGCCTGCTGCAGGCGCATTGACTGCCGACGTAGAGGTGCTCGCCCCGCTGCACGATCCCGAGGAGCTGGACGGGATCGTGCCGGCTGACGCCAAGGCGTTCTACGACATCCGCGAGGTGATCGCGCGCGTGGTCGATCGCTCGCGCTTCCTGGAGCTCGGTCGCGAGCTGGATTCCGGCACGATCTGCGGCCACGCACACCTCGGCGGCCATCGCGTCGGCATCGTAGGCAACAACGCGCCAATCACTCCCAACGGTGCCAAGAAGGCCGCCATGTTTCTGCAGCTCTGCGATCACAGCGGCGCGCCGGTCATCTTTCTGCACAACACCACCGGCTTTCTGGTCGGCGTGGAGCCCGAAGAGCGCGGTCAGGTCAAGCACGGCGCGAAGCTGATCCAAGCCGTCGCGAACCTGCGCTCGCCAAAGCTCACGCTGGTCGTGGGCAAGAGCTACGGCGCCGGCAACTACGCCATGGCCAGCCGCGCGCTCAAGCCGGACTTCATTTTCGCCTGGCCGACGGCGCGCACCGCTGTGATGGGCGGCGCGCAAGCTGCCAAGGTCTTGCAGATCGTGGCCGAGGCCAAGCTCGCGCGCAGCGGCGTCGCGATGGATGCGAACGTGCAAGCCATGCTGGACGAGCGCGCGCGCGCCATCGAGACTGGTCTCGATGCCACGAGCGACGCCATGTACTGCAGCGCGCGCCTGTTCGACGACGGCATCATCGACCCCCGCGACTCGCGCAAGGTACTCTTGCTCGCGCTCGAGACCTGTCTCGAAGCCGAAGCTACGCCGCGTTTCCCGAACACGTTCGGCATCGCGCGATTCTGAGCGCGGGAAACCAGTCTGCGATTCTGATCACGGAGGCGTCACGTGGAACAACCAAACGAACCGACACCCGCAGAGCTCGACGCGTTTCGCAACGAAGTGCGCGCCTGGATCGCCAAGAACGCGCCGCCAAAGCCAAAATGGAAGCTGCCGGATAGCTTCATGGAGGTCGGCACCGACGAGCAGTTCGCGTACCTGCAAGCCTGGCAGGCCAAAGTCTACAAGGCCGGCTATCTCGGCATGACCTGGCCCGTCGAGTACGGCGGCGGCGGCAAGCACTCCGCGCTGCAGCGCGTGGTCACCTCCGAGATGGCGCGCGCCAACGTACCGTTCATGGTGAACGTGATCGGCTTGATGTGGGCCGGCCCGACGATCTTGAAGCTCGGCACGCACGAACAGAAAGCCGAATACATTCCGAAGATCTTGAGCGGGGAAGAGATCTGGTGCCAAGGCTTCTCCGAGCCCGAGAATGGCTCTGATCTCGCGAACGCACAGATGACCGCGCGCCGCGAGGGCGACGAGTACGTGCTCGACGGAACGAAGATCTGGACCAGCCTCGGCAAGTACGCCGCGCACATGATCTTGCTCGCGCGCACCGACAAGTCCGGCCCGAGCAAGTACCACGGCCTGTCGTTCTTCCTGGCGCCGATGCGCATCCCGAACGTGACCACCGTGCCGATCAAGAAGCTGACCGGCGAGCACGGCTTCACCGAGACGCACTTCGAAGGCGCACGGATTCAGGCGAGCCGCCTGCTCGGCAGGGAAGGCGATGGCTGGGCGGTCGCGATCAACGTGCTGGCCTTCGAGCGCGGCGCCGAAGGCGGACAAGCCGGTGGCCTCGCCATGGTGCCGCTGCGCGTGGCGCAGGTGATCGACGTCGCGAGGAAGCTGACGCGCGACGGCAAGCCCGCGATCGACGACCCGCTCGTGCGCGAGCGCCTGCTGCAGTTCGTGATCGAAGAGCGCGGGCTCGAGCTGAGCCTGCAGCGCACGCGCATCCCGGCGCTCGCAGGGCCGCGACCGTTCGCGATACCGATGATGGGCAAGCTGCGCGTCACGGAGTTTCGTCGGCGCCTATGTGCATTCGCCGTAAGCTTGCAGGGGGCGAACGCGAACCTGTACGTCGGCGATCCCGACGCGTACTCGGACGGTGATTGGCAACGCGGCTACATGAACGCGTTCTCCGCCACGATCGGCGGCGGCACCAGCCAGATTCAGATGAACATCATCGGCGAGCGCGTGCTCGGCCTGGGAAAGGGTTGAGCCATGCAAGCTCACGACGAAGCACAGACCGCACCGATCGTATGGAACGACGAGGCCGAGTTGCTCGCGCAGAACGTCAGCACGTTCATGGCGCAGCACAGCAGCTTCGAAGCCGTGCGCAAGTACATGGCCACGCCGACGGGCTTCGACGCCCAACGCTATGCGCAGATCGCCGAGCTGGGTTGGCTCGGCGCGGCGCTACCCGCGAGCTACGGCGGCGCGGACCTGTCGGTGTCCGCGCTGACCGGTGTCGTCGAAGCCATGGGCCAGCGCCTGTACGGCTCGCCGTTCACAGCCACGACGCTGGCGGCGCAGGTGATCTTGCTCGCGGGCACGGAAGCCCAGAGGTCTCAGCTCTTGCCCAAGCTCGCGAACGGAGAAGCCCACGCCGCGCTCGCGCTGTACGAGCCGCACGGCGCCTACGACCTCGAGCAGATCGCCGCCAAGGCGGAGCGTACGGCCTCTGGCTTCGTGTTGCACGGAGACAAGGCCGCCGTGCTCGATGGCCAGCATGCCGACTTCGTGGTGATTGCCGCTCGTAGCGGCAACGACTTCGTGCTGCTCTTGGCGCCGAAGAGCGCGCTGCAGGGACGCATACGCAGCGAAACGCTGGTCGACGAAACCCGCCGCAGCGCACGGATTTCGCTGGAAGGTCTGACGCTGCCGATCGACGCCAAGCTGGCCGGCGGCGACGCCCGCGCCGCGCTGGAGCACGCCGAGCGCGTAGCCTGGCTGCTGACGGCAGCCGACGCCGCGGGCGGCGCAGAGGGTGCGATGCAGCTGACGCTAGACTACCTGCGCACGCGCAAGCAGTTCGGCAAGCCGATCGGTAGCTACCAAGCGCTCAAGCACACGATGGTGGAGATCATGTGCTTGATCGAGGAAGGTCGCTCGCTGCTCTACCGAGCGGCCACCGTCTTCGACCAAGCCGGCGCCGAGCGCGAGATCTCGCTGCGCATGGCCAAGGCGCAGCTCAGCGAGACCTACGCGTTTGCCGCCGATCGCGGCATTCAGTTCCATGGCGGCATGGGCTTCACTTACGAATGCCACGCCCAGCTCTTCCTGCGCCGCGCCCAGCACGACCTGCACGCCTTCGGTGATGCGCTGCACCACCGCCGTCACCTACGTGAAAGTCTGTTCCAGATTTAGCGTTGGCATTTGACGCAGTAGTGCGTCGAGCGCGCGCCCAGCACGCGGCGACGGATCGCGCTGCCGCACACGTGGCACGGCTCGCCGGTGCGGCCGTACACCTGTCGCTCATCCTGATAGCCGCCGCGCTCGCCGCCGGGACGCACGTAGTCACTGATGCTGGAGCCGCCGGTCTCGATCGAGCGCAGCATGACGCGCTGCACGGCGGCGACGATCGCAGCACACTGCGCACGTGACAACTTGCTAGCACGCCGCGTCGGACTCACGCCGGCCAGGAACAGCGCCTCGTCTGCATAGATGTTACCGACGCCGGCGAGCACCGATTGGTCGAGCAAGAAGGTCTTCACTGCGACGGAACGCTTGCGCGCCGCAGTAAACAGCTCGTCGCCCGTCGCAAGCAGCGCGTCGATGCCCAGCTTGTCCAAGCGCGGGGAGCTCTCGCCGCGCGCCAAGAGCTCGACCTTGCCGAACTTGCGCACGTCACGAAACAACAGGTCGGGCCCGCCATCGCCGAAGCCGAGCACCAGGTGCGTGTGTGCATCGGGCCGAAAGCCGGCGCTCTGCTCTTCGGGCAAGAGCGTCACGCCGCGCAGCGCGGACAAGAGCCGCATACTGGGGTCGCCCGAGAAGAAGAGCTGGCCTGTCATGCCCAGGTGCAAGAGCAAGCGCGAGTCGTCGTCGAGCTCGCACAGCAAGTATTTGCCCACGCGCACCAGAGCCGAGACGCGTCGGCCCGGCAAGGCGCGCGAGAGGCGCGCCGGCGCTGTGATGAAGAAGTAGCTTGGTCGCGTCGTTGCGACACGTGCGATCGTGCGACCGACGAGCCTCGGCGCAAGCTCACGACGCGTAACCTCGACCTCGGGTAGCTCCGGCAAAACGCACCTCCGTGACGCAAGTAGGGGCGCGTTCGGCGAAACACGTGCTCACGCGCGCGCTCACGCACCCAGCACACACGTTCGCACGTTCGCAGCCAGCGCGTGCACTCTGTGACGGCCTAGCGGAACGCCCGGCCCCTACCGTACTCTCTGCCGTGCATGCAGCAGCGGGTGCTCGTCGGGTTTTGTCTCGTGCTGATCAGCGCCTGCGCGGGCGCCAGCGGGGCTCTCGCGACCGGCACACTACCTCCGCCCGATCACTTGAAGAGTGACGAGTACTCGAGCTACGCGACGCGCTACCAACGCGCGTGCGACGCGGGCGGCGCACAAGCCTGCGGCTATCTCGGCTTCATGTACGACAACGGGCACGGCGTACCGCCGGACCTCGGGCTCGCAGTCACACTCTCGGAGCGCGCCTGCAGCGACGGCGGTGCCTACGGCTGCGTGTATCTCGGCTACCTGTACCAAGTCGGCCGCGGTGTGACACAGGACGTGACCCGCGCAGCAGCGCTCTTCCGTAAAGCCTGCGAAGGCGAAGACGCCTCGGGCTGTTTGCTGCTCGGCATCATGTACAAGACCGGCTCGGGTGTTACGCAGGATCCGGAGTATGCGATGCAGCTGTTTCGCAAGGCCTGCGACGACGGCGAAGAGCTCGCCTGCACCAGCCTAGGGTACATGTACGCGAACGGTGAAGGCGTGGATCGCGATCGCGAGCACGCCCGCGAGCTGTTCCACTCGGCCTGCTCCGGTGGCGATCAGATCGGCTGCGACGCCGAAACGCGGCTCGCGCATCAGCGCGCCGTGCCCTGACGTTCAGCGCTGACTCACTGCGACAACACTTCGATCGTATCGCCCACCCGGATCACACCCGCTTCCAGTACCTGGCAGTTCACGCCCCGCAACTTGCGCGCCTTGCCCAGCGGATCGTTGACCCAGGCCATCGCGTCTTCACCAAAACGCGCGACGAACTTCTTGCAGCCGTTGTGGGGGACTTTGCTGACCTCGAGCAGCGCTGCGCCGGCACGCAGCCGTGAGCCGATCGGCAAGGCATCGCTACCCAAGTCGAGATCCACGAGCAGGTTGTCGCCGGGCAGGTGCAACGGCTGACCATCGCACACGAGCTCGGCGACGCCGGTCATCATCAGAGTCAGCTGACGCGCAACTTTACGCCGCCAGCGAAACCCTTTGACCCAGCGATCCCCGACCATGCCCTCTTCGCACGTGACAAGCGCTTCACTCGGAGTCTCGCGCCGACCGGGGGCCGAGCGCACGACTAGCAAGTCGACGCGACCGCGGCCGCGCGGCACGGGCACACGCGCCGTCCAAAGGTGTTCCAGCTCGGCGTGCGTGCGCATGGCTGTGAGTACCTAGAGAGAAGCTCCGTTGCAAGACTTCGCTCGACCAACCACGGCAAGTACGCCTGGGGACCTTTCTCCGGGCAGGCCCAAGGGCCGTTTTCGAGCTACGCTCCGCCCATGCTGCTGTCTCGCGCCGAGATGACGTTCGACTTTCACGGCGAGAAGTTCGACCCCACGCGCGACCGCGAGATCCTGCGCTGGATCTTCAGCCAGTTCTTGTACGGCGAGGTGACCGGCATTCAAGTCGGCCACTGGATCTACGCCGCGCCCGATCTCGGCGCTGCACGCTTTCTCGCGAAGCAAGCGATCGAAGAGCTGCAGCACGTCGGCAACTTCGTCGAGATCATGAAGGCGCTCGAGCTCGGTGCGCCGCTGCCCGCGCATCCGGTGCTGAAGTTTCTGGCGACGGGCATGATGGGCGACGACTGGCTCGAGCACGTTGCGATGGAGATGGCCACCGGCGAAGGCTTCGTGCTCGCGGCGTTCTACGCGCTGATGGACACGCTGGATCAAGGTACGGCCAGCTCGCCCGCGCTGCGCGAGGCCGTAGCGATCATGCAGCGCGCGGCCCGCCAAGAAGAGAGTCACGTGCGCTTCGGTGAAGAGACGACCATGCAGCTGGTGCGCGAGCGCCCTGCCCTGCGGCGGCGGCTGCTCGGCGCGAACCTGGTCTGGATGTGGGGCGTCTCGCGTCTTGCGCACTACGTCGATCGCAAGCTGCCGCGCGAGCACGCGGTGCTCTCGCAGGTGCAGCCGTTCCTCGCGCATGCGCTGCGCTGCGCCGAGCTGCGCGTCGAGCGCATGGGCCTGTCGGACCGGCCGCTTTCCCAGCTCTCGTTTAGCCAACGCAGCGCGCTGGTCGCCGAGCTTTCTGGCAGCAAGCTCGCGCACGGCGTGGGCGCGCTGCTGCGCGGCCCGTTTGGCCTGCTTTTTCCGCGAAAGCGCCGCCTCACCGACACGTACCTGAGCGACCCGGGCGTGCGCGAGCTCTCGAACCCAGACTGATCGGCCATAAGCACAGGGCAAGCGCCGGCGCCGCGCGAAATGTGCTATGGAGGCGCGCATGCCCGCCGGTATCGACCCCACACGCCAGTTTCTGCCCGTGCAGATTGCCGTGTTGACCGTGTCGGACACGCGCGACGCGGAGAGCGACCGCTCCGGCGCCACGCTCGTGCAGCGCGCCGAAGCGGCCGGTCACAAGGTGATCTCGCGCCGGATCGTGGCCGACGACCAAAAAGAAATCGTGGTCGCCCTGCGCGAGTACATCGCTGATCCCGAGATCGACGTCGTGATCGCCACAGGCGGCACCGGCATCACCGGCCGCGACGTGACCCCGGAAGCGTTCCACAGCGTGTACGACAAAGAGATCGTCGGCTTCGGCGAGCTGTTTCGCCACCTGAGCTACGCGCTGATCGGCACCTCCACAATTCAATCGCGCGCCACCGCAGGCGTCGCGAGCGGCACCTACCTGTTCGCGGTGCCCGGCTCACCCGGCGCATGCAAAGACGCGTGGGATCAAATTCTCGTGCACCAACTCGACAGCCGCTATCGGCCCTGCAACTTCGTCGAGCTGATGCCCCGTTTGCAAGAGTAGAGCGACCCACGTGAGCTTGGCAGTACTCGAAAACGTCGCCCTCGGCTTCGGCAAGAAGACCATCGTGGAAGGCCTCGATCTGCGAGTTGCCGCAGGCGACCGCATCGGTCTGATCGGACCGAACGGCTCCGGCAAGACCTCGCTTCTGCGCTTGCTCGCGAAGGAGCAAGTCGCGGACTTCGGCACGGTCATGATGAGCCGCGGCACGCGCCTCGGCTATTTGCCGCAGGACATCACGATCCGCGAAGACAAGCCGCTCTTGGCCTTCGTGATGTCGAGCGTGCAGGGCCGCAAGGAGCTGGACGCCGAGCTCGCAGAACGCGAAGCCGAGCTGGCCGTGGCCGAGCAAGATCCCGGCGATGGTGAGGTGCTGATGAGCATCGCCGAGAAGCTCTCGGATCTGCACGAGCGCATCGCGCACTACGACATGCACTACACCGAGCACGAAGCCATGCGCATCCTGCACGGTCTCGGCTTCGTGAACGACGACCGCGTGCGCCCGATCTCGGAGTTCTCCGGCGGCTGGAAGATGCGTGCCGTGCTCGCGTCGCTGCTCTTTCAGAAGCCGGACCTTCTGTTGCTCGACGAGCCGACCAACCACTTGGACATGCCGTCGGTCACGTGGCTCTCGGACTTTCTGAAGGCCTATGACCGCGCGTTCGTATTGATCTGCCACGATCGCGAGTTCTTGAACGAACAGATCGAGCGCATCGTGAGCTTCGAAGTCGAGGGCGTGCGCCAGTACGCCGGCAACTACGAGCGCTACCTGGCTCTGCGCGAGGAAGAAGAGATCATCCTCGAGAACAAGGCCAAGAACATCGCGCGCGAGCGCGAGCAGACCGAACGCTTCATCAACCGCTTCCGCGCGCAGGCCAACAAGGCCCGCGCCGTGCAGAGCCGCGTCAAGGCGCTCGACAAGATGGAAGACGTCGAGACGTACCAGAAGCGCAAGGTGATGCGCATCAAGTTCCCCCCGAGCGAGCGCACCGTCACCGAGCCCGTGCGCCTCGAAGGCGTGGGAAAACGCTACGGCGAGCGTGTCGTGCTGCACGACGTGAACTTGAAAGTGCAGCGCGGTGAGCGCGTCGGCATCATCGGCGTGAACGGCGCGGGCAAGACCACGCTCTTGCGCATGATCGCCGGCGAGATCGAGAAGAGCGCGGGCGAGATCATCATCGGCAGCAGCGTGACCATGGGCTACTACGCGCAGCACCACGCCGAGTCGCTGCATCGCACCAGCAGCATCTTCGAAGAGCTCTCGCACGCCGACCCGACCTCGGGCGTGACGCGCGTACGCTCGGTGGCCGGCGCGTTCCTGTTCAGCGACGACGATGTGGAGAAGAAAATTGCCGTGCTGTCGGGTGGTGAGCGCGCGCGTGTGGCGCTAGCGCGCCTCCTGATCAAGCCGGGCAACCTGCTCTTGATGGATGAGCCCACCAACCATCTCGATCTCGCGTCGAGTGAAGCGCTCGCGGAGTCGCTCTCGGACTACGACGGAACGCTGATGTTCGTCAGCCACAACCGCTCGTTCGTGCGACGCCTAGCGACGCGCATCTGGAACGTTGAGAACGGCACCGTCGAGACCTACCCCGGCACGCTCGACGAGTACATGGACAGCTGCCGCAGGCGCCTGGAAGAGCCGGAGCGCGCGGAGTCCAGCGTGACCGTGCCGCGAGCCATGACGGATATGAGAACGAGCATCAAGCCCTCAACCGCAGCGAAGACCGCTTCTCCGAAGGGCACGGAGCAGCCTTCGGCTCTCCGTGGAACCCAGCCTCCGCCGCCATCAGCTGCAGCGAAGCCCGTCGTGAACGAGGCGGCGCTCAAGGCCTCGAAGAACCGGCGCACCAAGCTCGAAAAGAGCATCGCCGAGCTGGAAGCCAAGATCGCCGAGCTGGAGCAAGCCCAGAAGTCACGCAGCGAGCAGCTGGCCGACCCCGAGGTCTACGCCGACAAGCAACGCAGCGCGAAGCTGCTGGTCGAGTTCAAGGCCGCCCAGGAAGAGCTCGACAAGGTCAGCGCGCGCTGGGAACGCGAGCAGACCGAGCTGGAGCTGCTGACGACGGCGGCCAACTGAACGCGCCGCGCCTTGGGGCACATCCGCGGCTTACGTCGGATTGCGGGTTCGCGTTCGCGAACCCGAGAACAGGCTTGGCTCGGTCACGTACATGAGTACGCTCCCTTGCCGCGCTGCGGGCGCGCTCGCGGCTGTACCCCAATTCGCGGCGCTCGCGTCGTAAATCCGAGACGGCTCTCGGCTGCTCCCCGCTTGTCGCCGCGATGCGGCGATGGCCGAGAGACAGCCCGGCCTGCGCACACGCGGCTCGCGCGTGACAGAGGTCGCGGAGACTAGTCGGTCGCGAGCTCGAGCAAGAGCACCGTCTTTAGCTTCTCGGGTGTGGTGCGGCGCGG
>JADGRF010000088.1 GCA_017881055.1 Sandaracinaceae bacterium | reverse complement strand
TGCTGTGCACGCCGGCGTGACCGGACGGACCGCTGCAGCCTGCGACCCATGACAGCAGCAAAGCAGCAGCGAGCCGGATCGTCCGAGAATACGTCATAGTAGGCACCTCCACCGGTGCCCTACTCCGCGCGCGCCGTTGGATTGCAACGCGTACCTGCGCCGCACGATTCCGTGCCCAGCCTTGGTGCGACTTTCAGCTCACGAACGCGCCAACCTCTGCGGCGGGGCGCGCGCCCGCGCTAACGTAGGATCTCGCCGCACAGCGGGCCTTTCAGGCATCCATCACCGGGGGATACGTAAGCGATAGGTGAAGATCGCCAGCTCCGTCGTCGGTGCGCAGGCGGGACGGCACCTGCGGCGCGCAAGCGAATGCGGCCGAAGGCGCATCGCCCGTGATTGGGCACACTGGAGGTACGACCGTGACGCGTGGATTCTGGCTGGTAGCTCTGGCGTGTGGATGGTGGCAGCTGGCGGGCAGTCTCGATCTGGCCATAGCGCACGCCGGCAGCAAAGGTCGCGAGTGCAAACCCGGAGCGGCGCCGACGTCGCTCACGATCGACGGCAACGTCGCGCAGGGCGAGACCGTCGAGTACCGCGGCGAGCTGTACGTGCTCACGACCGATCGCAACCCGCGACCCGATCACGTGCGCTTGTTCGCCGCCAGCGGCGATGGCGTAGAGCTCGCAAAGCCTCCCACGAACGTGGAGATCAGCGCCTGGCTCGCACGCGGCACGGGAGTGTTCGCGCTCGGCAAGGCGCGCAATCCGAGCTCGGGTCAGCTCGATGTGGTGCTGCTGCGCTGGGGCAGCGACACACGTCCGCGCCTTTCGGCGCTCTGGACCGGCGATTCGATCGATGCGCCGGCCCAAGCGGCGCTGAGCGGCGAATACCTCGGCGCAGCGTGGAGCGCGCCGGGCGCGGACGGCAAACCGCACGTGTTCGTCTCCGCGATCGATCTCGAAGACATCCACGTGGCCGAGCCGCTCGACGTGGGCCCCGCGAGCACCGCGACGTTTCTCGCACTGTCAGCCGAGACCAAAGGCTTCTCGGTGATCTGGCAGAACGGCGAGACCGTGATGCACGCCAGCGTGGACGTGCACGGCAGGCCCAAGGGCGAGCCGAGCGCGCTCGGTGATGCGAAGGCTAGGCTGCTTGCCGCCGTCAGCTGCGGCGAGCAGAGCTGGTTGGTGCATGAGGGCGCAGGCAAAGACGTCGTGCTGGCGCTGGCCGACGCGGACGAGAAGTTGCATGACGTGGCGCATCTGCAAGCGCCGCCCGCGCACGACCGACTGCCGATGAGCTGCCTGCCGCCCGGCGTGATCGTCGGCCATCGCATGCTGACCGCGAAGCCCGACAACGTCGTGTTTTGGCTGTCCGCGTTCGACCCCAAAGGCAACGTGCGCGAGCGCCGCCTGCGCGACATTCGCGGCACCGGCGACGATCTGCACGACATCCAGCTCGGCGCTTCGGGTGACAAACATCAGGCCGCCTGGCTCGAAGGCAAAGGCCCCGGTGCGAAGCTCTACTTTCGCGACTTCACGTGCGATTGAGCACGACGGCGGGCGCGCTAGCCGCCACACGCGGCGCACCGAGCGCGAGGGTTGCGACGCCGGCCACGACCAAGAGGCCCGCGAACAGCAGCTCCGGCTGCATGCGCTCGCCCGCGAGCGCAGCACCGAGCGCCGCTGCCAGCAGCGGGTTCACGTACGCGTAGCTGGTCGCGATCGGCGCGGACGTCGTGCGCAACAGGTACAAGCACGCGCTGAAGCCGACGATCGAGCCGAAGATCACGAGGTAGCCGAACGCGAGCAGCGCGTGCAGCGGCGGCACCGCGCGGATCTGCTCGCCGAGCGCAGCGCCGAAACCCAGCATGAGCACGCCCGCGCACAGCATCTGGGTCGCGCCGGCCATCGCGCCCGCCGGCAAATCGAACCGGCGCACACACAGAGAACCCGCCGCCCAGCCGATCGGCGCGATCAACAGCAAGAGCGCCGCGAGGGGCTGTGCACGCGCGTCGGCGAGGCCCATCGACATGACGCCGAGAAAGCCGAGCGCGAGACCGAACCATTGGCGTGCGGGCAGGCGCCGGCCGAGTGACGCCTCCATCGCAGCGAGGAAGATCGGCATGGAGCCTACGGACATCGCGGTCACGCCCGAAGGCACATGGCGCGCTGCGAGCGCGACGAAGCCGTTGCCGACCACGAACATCAGCGCACCCGACACGCACGACAGCAGCCACTGCTTCTGGGTGGGAGCAGCGGCGCCACGCGCGCGCAAGAACGCGTAGAGCAGCGCGCCCGCGAGCACGAAGCGCACGCCGCTGGTCAGCATCGGAGGCAGGTCGCTGACCATGAAGCGCAGCACGAGGTACGTGGAGCTCCAGATCAGATAGACGGCCGCGAGCGCGAGCACGACGAGCCCGCCCGCGGCGGGCGCGGAGCTCGGATAGGTAGAAGACCGGGACGACATGCTGGAAACCATGCGCTCTTTCAGGCCGAGGCGGCAGGGACAGATGCGCGCCTGATGGACCGGTACAGATCTCATCTGTGCTGGTACGACTGGATTTCATCTGTGCTGGTCGTGACGCCCGCGCAGGCGTACTGTCGCAGCCATGGAGCGGCATGACTCGTCTTTGCTCTACGCAGAGGTCGCGGCGCACGTCGCGGCGTTGATCGATGGCGGCGCGCTGCGCGCGGGCGACCGCTTGCCGTCCGTGCGCCGCTTTGCGCGCGAGCGGCGGGTGAGCATCGCCACCGTGCTGGCGGCGTATCGTCAGCTGGAGACGCGCGAGCTGGTCGAAGCGCGGCCCAAGTCGGGGCACTTCGTGCGCCGGCAGAACCCGCAGCTGCTGCCGGCCCGCAAGCCACGACCTGCGCTCGCACCAGCGCGCGTGGCGGTGTCGGAGGGCGTGGCGGGCCTAGTGGCTTCGATGCGCGACCCGAGCGTGGTGCCGCTCGGCGCGGCGAATCTGTCGGCCGAGCTGTATCCGATCCGCGCGCTCAATCGCATGCTCGGCGGCATCCTGCGCGACATGGGCACCGCGGGCGCGGCGTACGAGGTGTCGCCGGGCCTGCTCACGCTGCGTCGTCAGCTGGCACGGCGCTCGCTGACCTGGGGCATGGCGCTCGGCGAGGACGACTTCGTGATCACCTCCGGCGCGATGGAGGCGATTCACTTGGCGCTGCGCGCGGTCGCGCGCGCGGGCGACACCGTGGTGGTCTGCTCGCCCAGCTACTTCGGGATCCTGCACCTGCTCGAAGAGATGGGCGTTCGCGTGGTGGAGATCCCGTCGCTGCCGGATCGCGGCATGGATCTCGACGCGTTGCAGCTGGCGCTCAAGCGCTCCGGCGTACGCGCGGTGGTCGCCATCCCGACGTTCGACAACCCGAACGGCTCGCTCATGCCGTACGAAGCGCGCGTGCGCCTGATGGCGCTGCTCGAGCGTTACGATGTGCCGTTGATCGAGGACGACATCTACGGCGATCTGGCCTGGGACGGCTCGCGCCCGAGCCCGGTCAAAGCGCTGGACCGCAGCGGACGCGTTCTCTTGTGCGGGTCGATCTCGAAGACCATCGCCGCGGGCTATCGCGTGGGCTGGATCGTGCCCGGTCGCTACCAAGAGCACGTCGAGCGGCTGAAGTTTTCGCAGAGCGTGGCCACCTCCACGCTCGAGCAGATGGCCGTCGCCGAGTACTTGGGCAGCGGCGGCTACGATCGTCACCTGCGCACGCTACGCGGTAAGCTCGCGCAGCAGGTGAAGACGTTTCGCGAGGCGATCGCGGCGTCGTTTCCAGCTGGCACGAGCGTGTCCGATCCGCGCGGCAGCTTCTTGCTCTGGGTCGAGATGCCGCGCGGCGTCGACGCGCTGCGGCTGCAGACCGAAGCCGCCAAGCGCGGCATCGCAATCGCGCCGGGGCCGATCTTCGCGGCGCGCCACAAGTTCGGCCACTGCATCCGTATCAACTGCGGGTTTCCGTGGTCGCGACCGATCGCGGAGGCCGTACGCACGCTCGGCGAGCTCGCGTCCGAGATGGCCGACTGAGGGCCTTCCGACGCTCTGCTGCGCACACGCCCCCACCGCGAGAACTCGAACGCGGCGAAATTGATCCCCTCGCGCACACGCCGTTGGCAGCCGCTTTGCGATATCCTGTCAGGAGGGGGGGTTGATGAAGGCAACGAGCGACGCGGTCTTCGGCCAACTAGCGCACGACGTGCTGGGTTGCATGGCCGAAGGCTGCCAGCTGATCGGCCGCGACTTCACCTACCTCTACGTGAACAGGACCGTGGCGGCCCAGGGCCGCAGTAGCCCAGCCGCGCTGGTCGGGCAGACCATGATAGAGGCCTACCCAGGCATCGAGAACACGCCCATGTTCGCGGTGTTGCGCGAGGCGATGGTCCAGCGCGTGCCGCAGACACTCGACAACGAGTTCACCTTCCCCGACGGACAGAAGGCCTGGTTCGAGCTTCGCTTCCAGCCGGTCGAGCAAGGTGTGCTGATCTTCTCGTTCGAGATCACGGAGCGCAAGCGCGCCGAAGAGGCGCTGCGCCGCTCGCATCGCGCGCTTCGTGCGCTCAGCGAGAGCAACCAAACTCTGGTGAGGGCGGTCGACGAGCAGCAGTTCATGCGCGACGTGTGCCGGATCGCGGTCGAGCGCGGCGGCTATCGCATGGCGTGGATCGGCGGCCGGATAGAGAGCAATACCGACAGACTTCTGCCGTTGGCGTCAGCTGGCACGCAAGGCGCCCACGCAACAGTCGTAGCCCTGCCGTTCTTCGTCTCCGGCCAGGTCGCCGGTGCGCTCAACATTTATTCGGACGACGTGGACGCCTTCGACCAGGACGAGACGGCGCTGCTCGCGGAGCTCGCGCTCGATCTCGGCTACGGTGTGCAGACGCTGCGCGAGCGCGAAGCCGGCAAGCGCGACGCCGCGCGCGTCGTGCACTTGAGCGCGGTGCTCAAGGGGATTCGCGGCATCAACCTGCTGATCATTCGCGAGCGCGATCCGCGCACGCTGATGCGCGCCGCCTGTGACTTCTTGGTCGAGACGAACGGCTTCGATGCCTGCTGCATCGCGACCTGCGTGGACGAGCAGCTGGTACGTATCGCCGACGCCGGTACACCCGGCCACGTGCACGAGCTGCACCAGATGCTCGCATCGTGCAGCATGCCGGGAGGTGTGCTCCGGATTGCGGACGAGCTCGAGACCTCGAACGGCGAGGGTCTGCGCCGCGTGGCGGTGCGCATGGCGAGCGGCGGCGTCGCGTACGGCTTGATCCTGGTCGCGCTACCGCGTGGCGTGTCCGTCGACGACGACGAAATGGCTCTGCTGCACGAAGTCGCCGAGGACATCGCGTTCGCGCTGCGCAGCATCGAGGACCAAGCCGAGCGCCAGCGCGCAGAGACGGCGCTGCGCGCGAGCAACGAGAGCAGTACGCGCCTGAACCATCGGTTGCAGGGCCTGACCAAGGTCGTGCAGGACCTCTCCTGGATGCGCGACATTCCCACGATCATCGCGATCGTGCGCACGGCGGCGCGCGATCTCACGAGCGCAGACGGCGCGGCCTTCATCATGCGCGAAGGCGAGCAGTGTCACTTCGTGGACGAGTACGCGATGGCGCCGCTCTGGAAGGGGCGAAGCTTCCCCGCGTCCGAGTGCATCAGCGGCTGGGTCATGGAGCACCGCGAGGCGGTCGCAATCGAAGACGTCTACGCGGACGAGCGCATCGTCGCTGCGACCTACCGGCCAACGTTCGTGCGCAGCTTGGTGATGGCGCCGATCCGTCGCGAGAAACCAGTCGGTGCGATCGGCATCTACTGGTCGCGTGTGCATCAAGCCACGGACGATGACCTGGCAATCCTGCAGGCGCTGGCGGACTCCGCGTCGATCGCCCTGGAGAGCGTGCGCATGGTTAGCGAGCTGCAGAGCTCGGAGGATCGCTACCGCGGCCTCGTGGAGAATCTCGAAGACGTGGTCTTCTCGATCGACGCGCAGGGCAACTTCCAATACGTGAGCCCGTCGATCACCAAGTACGGGTACACGCCGAGCGAGCTCCTCGGTCGGCCGTTCTCGGGCTTCGTGCATGAGGGCGATCACGCGGCGCTGGCGGAGAGCTTCGGCCGCGCGCTCGCGGGGCATGTCGAAACCAGGATGTTTCGCGCTCGCGACAAGCACGGCAAGGAGCACTTCGTACGAACTGCCAGCCGCGCGATCGTGCACGGCGGAAAGCCGATCGGCATCAACGGCGTGCTGATGGACATCACCGAGCTCAAACAGACCGAGGAGCAGCTGCGGGACGCGCAGAGGATGGAAGCCGTGGGGCAGCTCGCCGGCGGCGTCGCGCACGACTTCAACAACTTGCTGTCCGTGATCCTAAGCTACGCAGGCTTCGTCAGCGAGGCCGTCGCGAACGACAAGCAAGTGCTCGCGGATGTGGAGGAGATCACGAAGGCCAGCACGCGCGCTGCCGCGCTCACGCGTCAGCTGCTGGCATTCAGTCGCCGGCAGGTGCTCGAACCCCAGGTGCTCGATCTCAACCGTGTCACGGGGGATCTCGAAAACATGCTGCGGCGGCTGATCGGCGAAGACATCAACTTGGAGAAGCGCCTGGCGCGGGACCTCGGGCGCGTGAAGGCAGATCCGGGTCAGCTGGAGCAAGTGATCATGAACTTGGTTGTCAACGCGCGCGACGCGATGCCTCTCGGCGGCAAGATCACCATCGAAACCGCCAACGCCACGCTCGACGAGAACTACGCGGCACAGCACCCCGGCAGCAGCGCGGGTGCGTTCGTGATGCTGGCGATCACCGACAGCGGCACCGGCATGGACGAAGCCACCAAGCAGCGCCTGTTCGAGCCGTTCTTCACGACCAAAGAGCTCGGCAAGGGCACTGGGCTCGGCCTGTCCACGGTGCACGGCATCGTGAAGCAGAGCGGCGGCGACATCTCGGTCTACAGCGAGCTTGGCATCGGAACCACGTTCAAGGTTTATCTCCCACGCGTCCTGGAGCCCGCGGTCGACTCGACTCGGCCGCGTCAATCGCTAGGGCCTCCGGTCGGAACGGAGACGATCCTGCTGGTCGAGGACGATGCGGCCGTACGCAGTCTCGCTGCGCGCGCGCTGCGCGGCGGAGGCTACAACGTCATCGATGCCGGCAACGGCGCGGAAGCCTTGCAGCTGGCGGCAGCCCATAGCGGCCCGCTCGATCTGCTGGTGACCGACGTGATCATGCCGGGGATGAGCGGCAAGCAGCTGGCGGAGCGCTTGCTGCAGCAGCGCCCCGGGCTGCGGGTGCTCTACATGTCGGGCTACACGGACAATGCGCTCGAGCACCACGGCGTGCTCGCACCCGGTACGATGTTCATCGGCAAGCCGTTCACCGGACACGATCTGGCGCGCAAGGTTCGCAACGTGATCGACGCGCAGCCCGAAAGCCAGAGCGTGCGCTTTACGTGAACACCGAACAGAGAGGGCGATGCGTGGCACAGACCAAGGACCTGCTCGACGGCACGTACCAACTCCGGCGCGAGATCGCGCGCACCCCGAACAGCGTCGTGTACGAAGCCGAGCACCTCGTCACCCGCGTACGCGTGGCAGTGAAGACGCTCACGCGCACTGCGCCGCCACCAGCTGCAGCACGCCTGGTCCGTGAAGCACGCATTCTCGGCGCGCTCCGGCACCCGGGCGTGGTGGCCGTGTACGACGCAGGAACGTGTCCGAGCCACGGCCCCTACCTGGTGCTCGAGCTGATCGAAGGTCGCTCGCTCGACGGCATCCTGCTCGCGCGTCAGGTGCTGCCCTTGGGTCAAGCCGTGGCGGTGGTCATGCAGCTGTGCGACGCGCTGCGTGCCGTGCACCACCACGGCGTCGTGCACCGCGACGTGAAGCCGAGCAACCTGCTGATCGAGCGCACGCGCGCGGGTGATCGCGTGAAGCTGATCGACTTCGGCATCGCCAAGCTGAGCAACGAGCCCCAGGATGCGCCCGACAAGATCTCGCAGCTCGGCGAGCTGCTCGGCACGATCGCGTACATGGCGCCCGAGCAGCTCATCGCCGGCGCACCCGCGGACGCGAGGGCCGATATCTACGGAGTCGGCGTGGTGCTGTTCGAGTGCCTGGCGGGCGAGCCTCCGTACCGAGGCACGACCACCGACATCATCAGCAGCATGCTCGAGGGCACGCTGCCCCCGGCCATCCGGACGCGCCGCGACGACGTCTCGCTCGAGCTCGAGGCCGCCGTGCGCAAGGCGCTCGAGCTCGACCCAAACAAGCGCTTCTCGACCATCGCCGAGCTGGCGTATGCGTGCATGTCCGCGGTCGGAGGCCAACTGCCCGCGATCGATCTGCTCGACGCGCGCGAGCCGCAAGCAGCAAAGCCCACGCTGACGGCGGCCTCGCCCGTTGCAGATGACGCGGCAAACCGCCGCCGCTTTGCGCGTGCACCCTACGTGACGCCGGTGCGCGTGGTCACGCCTGGCGGCGGAACCTGCGACGGGCGCACCGAAGATCTCTCGGAGGGCGGCCTCTTGATGGTCACGGACAGCGGCGGCGACGACGCGTCGCACGTCCGCATTCGCTTGCCATTGCCGTTGAGCGGCCGCGTGGTCGAGCTGGAAGCCAGCACCAAGTGGGTGCGAAGTCGCCGTGCGCAGCGCGCGGTGGGCGTGGAGTTCAGGGCCGCTCCGAACGACGTGCTCGCCGAGATCCGCAAG
Source organism: Sandaracinaceae bacterium (assembly GCA_017881055.1). Classification (GTDB taxonomy): domain Bacteria; phylum Myxococcota_A; class Polyangia; order Polyangiales; family JAFGIB01; genus JADGRF01. Next base: position 28,417 of record JADGRF010000088.1, on the reverse strand, counting down.
TACGTCGCGCTGATGACAGGCGGCGCTCCGGCCGCTCCGCGCATCGCGGGCTGAGTTATGCTGTCCCGGCAATGCAGAGCGCACGCGCGGACGACGGAGTGTTTTCACCTGGCCTGCGTCAGCTGACTCTCGGCATCCTGCTGGCGATCTGCGCGTTCGCCGTGGAAGGCATGGGCGTGGTGCCTGCCCTGCCCACTGCGATAGCGCAGCTGCATGGCGCCGCGCTGTTCGGCTGGGCCTTCAGTGCCTTCATGCTGGCCTGGATCGTCGGCACGGTCGCAGGTGGCACGCTGGCGGACGCACGCGGTCCTCGCGGCGCGATGGCGCTCGGCCTCGCCAGCTTCAGCGCCGGCCTCTTGCTCGCGGGCAGCGCACCCACGATGAGCTCGTTTCTGTGCGGCCGCGCGCTGCAAGGCTACGGTGGCGGCGCGATGATCGCTTCCGCCTACGTAGCGATCGCACGCGGCTACGCCGACGCGCACCGCCCGCGCATGATGGCGCTGTGCGCGAGCATGTGGATTTTGCCCGCGCTCACGGGCCCCGCGCTCTCCGGGGCGATCACGCAGTGGTTCGGCTGGCGTTGGGTGTTCCTCGGTGCGGTGCCGCTGGTCGCCGGCAGCGCGTTGCTCGTGCTGCCACCGCTGCGACCCCTCGATATGAGGCGGGCGTTCGCGCGCAGCTCACGCATCCTCTGGTCGCTCGCAGCGGCCGCCGGAGCAAGCGCCATCATCGCCGCGCCCGCGCTCGGCACGCGCGCCGCATCGTTCGCGCTCGCCGGCAGCGGCGCGCTCGTGCTCGCACCTGCGCTGCGCGCGCTGCTTCCGGCCGGCACGTTCGTCGCGCGGCGCGGCTTGCCCGCGGGCCTGCTCAGTCGCGGCTTACTGTCGTTTGCATTTTTCGGCACCGAAGCCTTCGTGCCACGCGGTGCGAGCGAGCTGCGCGGCGCGGGGCCGATTGCCGCAGGCCTCGCGCTCAGCGCCGGTGCGCTCGGCTGGATCAGCGCGTCGTGGCTGCAAGAACGCCTCGAGGCTTCGCACGGCCCGGCGGCGCGCGCGCTGCGCGTTCGCATCGGTTTCTTGATGGTGTGCGCTGCCATCGCGCTCGTCGCGGTCACGCTCACGAGCTCGTTGCCGCTCGTGCTGGTCCCCGTGGCCTGGTCGATCGGCGGCGCCGGCATCGGCCTCAGCTACAACGCGGGCAGCCTGATCTGCTTGGCCGAGGCGCCCGAGGGCCAGGAAGGCGAGGTCTCCGGTCAGCTGCAACTTCTCGAGGCGCTGTGCACGGCCGCAGGCACCGGCCTCGGCGGCAGCCTGTTGTGGGCGCTGCGCGAAGCGAGCTTCCGCCCACAATCCGCCCACGGCGTCGTGTTCCTGCTGACCGGCTCCGTCGCGCTGCTGGGCGCTCTACTCGCCATGCGCACCGTTGTACCGCGGCGCCCCTGACCCAGCTTGGGTACGCGCGGGTCGATCTTCACGCGCGCTACCGATCCGCACTCCGCGTGCCGAATTGAGCCACCGACGTTGGCAGCTGTCGTGGTCAACGCACGGGTCGTGGGCAGCAGACCCGCACGAATCGACGCGCCGCAGCGAGGCACGTTTGTTGCTGCACGTGAAACGCAGTCGTGCGTTCCCACCACTAACCCAGCTGCGGAGTCGCCCAGAGCGCTCCGCACAACAACCGGAGTGAAGCCTATGAAACAGATGCGTTGTCCTCAGCGATTGTCACCAAGCGGGGGCCTAGTCACGTTGTCGATTCTGGCTAGCGCGGCGCTCGCGTGCACCGAACAGTCACCGAATGCGCTGATCCAAGCGCGCCAAGATCAGCTCGTCATGGGAGCAGCTGGCACCACCGGGGCGGGCGGCGGCACGACTGGCGGAGGCAGCGCCGGCTCCGGCAGCGCCGGCTCCGGCGGTTTTCCAACTGACGGAGGCATGGGCGTTCCCGACGGCGGCTTCGGCGGCTTCGCGGGGCCGGTCGGCCATTGGATGTTCGACGACTGCAAAGCCAAGAACGCGCTCCTCAGCGACTCGTCCGGCAGCGCCGCAAATGCCACCAAGTCGGCGACCGTCGCGTGCGTGACAGGCGCAGACGGCTCGGGCGTTTCCTTCAGCACCAAGAAGGACACGGTCACCGTACCGAGCAACCCCGTGTTCGACGTGACGGATCACATCGCCGTCGCCGCTTGGATCAAGCCGAAGACGATCGCCCAGGGCACGGTGGTCGCGAAACAAGCGAGCGGTCACACACCCTTCGCGCTCACGGTGACGAAGAGCAACATCGCGTTCAGCGTCGAGGTCGGAAAGAAGACGTTCGTGTCCAAGGCGCCGATCAAAGCCAACGTCTGGACGCACGTCGCCGGTACCTACGACGGTCAGTTCGTGTTTCTGTTCGTGAACGGCCAGCAGGTTGGCCAGGTTGCAGCCGCTGGCGTCGTGCACGATGTGCCGGCCGCGGGCCTCTCGTTCGGCAACGACACCGGTGGCGTGTTCTTGAACGGCATCGTCGACGAGGTCTGGATCTCCAAAGATCCAGTCACCGTCTCCGACATCGATCTGCTCGCGTGCATCCACCACCCAGCCAAGGTCGTCGTCTCGCCGATCAGCAGCGGTCCGGTCAACCCCGACACCACCGTGAGCTACGACATCGCGCTCACCAACACGGACTTCGGCGCCTGCCAGCCGAGCTTCGAGTTCATTCAGCCCGACCCGGCGCCAGACGGCTTCACCGCCACCGTTGCCAACAGCTTCCTCGTGCTCGATCAGGGCGCCACGGCTCACGTCGACATGGACGTGACCGGCACCACCGACGCCGACCCCGGCACGTACCAGCTGACGTTCCAGCTCTTCGACGGCCAGTCCCCCGCGCCCATCTCGGGTCACGTCGAGTACATCATGAACGCACCGGCCGGCTGCTTCGTGCGCAGCAACCGCGAGCTGATGATCCGCGACCTGTCCGTGGTCGAAGATCCGATTCGCACCGTCTGGGACACGGCGTCGAGCGACCCACGCAGCGGCGCATTCTCGTTCGGTCGCCTGATGCAGCAGATGGCGCCGAAGGCCGCGACCGCACCTGCCTTCACCGAGAAGCTTTTCAAGACCTGGCTCACCGACCAGAAGGTCAACGGCTTCACGGTGCCGGCCCGCCCCGCAATGCAACAGCTGGTGCTCGACTCGTGGCCAAGGCTCACGAGCGGCGCGCTCGATCTCACCAAAGCTCCGCTACGCCTGCTCGCGATCGTCGCGCGCCTCGACCTGCGTGACCTGAGCAAAGGCCAAGCCGGCGAAGCACGCTTCGTGTTTGGTGTGCTCGATCCGAGCGGCTTCCAAACGCAGTTCACCATGATCCTCGAGTACCGCTTGCCCGCCAAGACCACCGCCGACGTGCAAGCGTGGGCGCAGAGCTTCCACGCGCTGCAGAGCCTGCCGGTGCCGAGCGAGACCTACAACGCCGCGCTGCAGAAGATCACCGACAAGTTCACGGCGCGCGGCGCAGAGCCTGGCCGCGCGAACGGCAGCGCGCTCGGTCAGCTGCGTACCAACGAGATCGCGCTCTCCTCGCGCTGGGAGCTGCGCGAGTTCCAGCTGTCGGATACCACGGGAAACCTCGTGGAAGCGACCGTGAAGCTCACGCCGGACACCGGCTTCATCACGGACTCGCCCGTGCTGGCCGACTTCGTGAACCAGAACGCCGCGGCCATCCTCACGGAGACCCACACCGTGCCGAACGTGTTCGAAGGCAAGCCGTTCTTGGGCGGCTCGTCGTTCAACGACTTGAACGCCTGGACCTCGACCGGCATTAAAGACAACGAGGCGCGCCACCACTTCTCGCTCAACACCTGCAACGGCTGCCACAGCGCGTCGGAGACCGGCACGTTCTTCTTGCAGATCTCGCCACGCGACCCCGGCACGGTGGCGCAGCTGTCGGGCTTCCTGACAGGAACGACCGTGTCCGATCCCGTGACCGGAGCACCCCGTGCCTTCAACGACCTGAAGCGCCGCAACCAGGACCTCGCGCAGATCGTGTGTCCGGTTGCCACCGCGAGCGCCGCAAGCGCACAACCCGCAGCGCAGAGCGCAACGACCAGCGCGACGACGGCTACCAGCGCGCGTGACGCGTTCCTGTCGAAGGGCATCAGCCGCGTTCACTGAAGCACACGTGACAGCGTAGTGACGGGCGCGGCTGCATTGGCCTTCGGGTCAGCGCAGCCGCGCCCGTTTTCGTTTGTTGGTCCGGCCTATCCGACCGGTGCGAACAACCTACCGACCTCGAGCTCCACGGCCTCGAACGGCGCGATCCGCGCAACTCGTGATCCGTCGTAGCTGCCGAGCATGACCCAGCGACGCGCAGCGAGCTCGAATGCCTCGAGCGTGCGCTCGTTCGGATCGATGATCCAATAGAACGCTACGCCGTGCCTCGCATACAGCTCTGCTTTGTGCACGCGATCGTGGGCGGCATTGGACGGGGACAAGATCTCGCAGATCCAATCAGGCGCCACGTCGATTGGCCGAGTGTCCCAAGGCGAAGGCAAACGCTCGCGTCGCCAACCGACGACGTCAGGCCGGACGATGTCGTGCGCCGTGAAGCGCACGTCGACATCGCCGAGGATCCACCAGCCACCAGGCCCGCCGCGCCCATCGTCCCCATCGAAGGGTCCACCGATGAAGCGAGTCAGGGACCCTTGCACGCGGCTGTGTTTCGGGAGTGCACCAGGCTGCGTCGAGATCTCTCCGGCCACGATCTCCGCGCGCACGCCTTCGGGCAACGCAAGGAGATCCTGATAAGTCGCAAGTTTGCGAGCCGGGTCCATTCCCTAACTATAGCTTGCAGATGCGGCGCGACCAAGGCGCCTCGGGCATCACGGACATGGCGCCAGGCCCCTCAGCGGCGGGTCCTGCTCAGTGCTACACCTGCGCGCATGCGGCTGCCGCCCACCACATTGCGTCTTCTCGATGACGACGCTCGGCCCTACTTTCTATGGTGGACCGACTGCACGGTCTCGACGTTGCGCGCGCATCTGCGCGATCCCTCTCCGTCACGACGCGCGTATTGGTTGGGTGCTCTGCTGCGTGAGGCCAACACGCGAGACGTCTGGTTGTTCACCACGCCTGACGAAGTGCGCGCAGCGTGGCCCCACGTGCTCCGGCACCTTGGCCACGCGCGTCGCCGCTGGGCTTGGCTGCTCGATATGGGCGACGCCACATGGCCGCCTCCAGCAGCGGCGGTCTCGTAGATGCGGACCGCGTTCGATCGCCGCGTCGTGCCGTCGACCGCGCTGCGCTGCTCAACGAGTTCCCAATCGAGCCCATGCCCATGATGCTCGTCCCGCTCGAGCCAGCCGAGCTCGACGAATATCGCCGAGACCTCGCCGAGCGCTTCAAGCGCATGGCGAGTGGCGGCTGAAGCACTTGGTACGCGGGCGGCTGGGGTTGAGCAGAATTGGGCTGGACGTGAACGAGCTGTTTCAGACAACTTGCAACACGCCGGTCGGCCCCCTGTGTTTGATCGCAACCGACGCGGGTCTCGTCAACGTGTACTTTCCTGAACGGCAACGAAGGAAGCCGATCGCATGCCGATATGCGGACAAGCACGCGGTACTGCTGCACGCGTGCCGCGAGCTGAAGGAATACTTCCGCGGTGAACTGCGGACGTTCGCCACGGCTTTGGTGACACAAGGGACCGCCTTCGAGCGCGCCGTCTGGGACGCGTTGCCGAGCGTGCCCTTTGGAGAAACCCGCAGCTACGCTCAACTTGCGCGCTTGCTGAGTGTGCCCGGTACATCACGATCCATCGGCAACACGACCAAGAAGAACCCGCTGTGCATCTTCGTCCCGTGCCATCGCATCATTGCTGCCAGCGGTTCACTCGCAGGATACGCAGGCGGCACAGAGAACAAGCGTTGGCTCCTGATGCACGAGGCAATGCATGCGCGTGCGACTGACCGGTAGCACTGGGCGCGGAGCTGTCGCGAACGCGACGGAGACCTCGCGACCCGCGGCGACAGTTGCACCTGACACCGGCTTCAATAGAGCCGTCGCGCGAACGCGACGGAGACCCGGGTCACGTAACCGTTCACGGTGGACGTTGAGCAGCTGATCGAGGCGTGGGATTGCGCGGACATGAGCGATCCCAACCAAACCTCCGTGCCCAAGGAATGGCTGCCCGGCGGCGTCGTGGTCCCGGTGCAGCGTCGTCGATGGCAACCCTGTGACCTCGATCAAGCGCTTGCGACTGATGCCACGTGCATGGCGCTGGAGCGCCATGACCAGGTCCCACTGCTTTTGAAACAACTTTGTTCGGCGCTCGGACATCGTCGTTTCGAGAACCGACTGTATCGCAGCTGTTGGCGGCATGACCAGACCAGACACCGTCACTTCAACATTGCCGCCGAAGGCCCTCACCGCTTCCCCGCCGGCTCACGCGCCTTTGCGCGACCTGACTTTCTTCACGCGCCAGCGCGCGCCGCGTCCGTGGCCCGTGGGTCTGAGGTTTGGCACGCCGCGTAGATCAACGAGAGCCTGCTGGCGACTGACAGCGTGATCGACGGCTGCCAGATAGTCGGCGAGTGAGAACGACTCCGTCGTGGCAGCGAGCTCGGAGAGGATGCGGATGCGGGTTTCGGCGTCGTAACGGCCGACCGTGCGCTTGGTGGTGACGTCGACGATGGGCTTTTCGTGACCGACGAAACCCCAGCGCGCGTAGGCTCGTAGGTTGCGACCTAGAGAGCGCTGCGCCATCCGGCTGGCGGGGCGCTCGGCGTCCAGAAAGAATCGCTCGACCGGGTCGATGCGTGTGAAACCGGCGCCCAGGTAGTCGGCCATGTGACGTAGTTCAGCGTCGCTCGTTTCCGCTTTGACGAACTCGAGCACGACCAGCAATGCTTGCGGCCAGCGCATGCCACGCATTGCCGATCGCAGCTGCAACGGATCGAGCGTCGACCAGTGGCCGAGAAAGTACTGCAGCAGGATGGACAGCAACCGTGCGTCGTATCGCAGCATTTCGCCTGCGAGCGCGACGAGCTGTTCGCGAGAGCGCGGGCGGTAAGGCCACGGACGGTTGCGGCCCACCGAGGGTGCGCCCAATGCGGCTAGGTCGTGGTAGAGGCGTTCGAGCTCGGCCTCGGTCGGAGCGTGCGCGAGCAAACCGCTCACAGGCCAGCCTCGTCACGGAGGTCATCGAAGTAGTCCGCGGCCTTTTGTGCTCCGGGATAGCGTTTGTCCGCCAGGAGCTCTAGCTGCCGGTCGACGATGGACAGATCGCCTGCGAGCTTGATGAGCTTGCGAGCATGAGGACGGTCTTTGTCTCCCCCGGCGAAGCACGTCATCACGAGCAGATCCTAGGGCCCGAGCGCGTCCACTTGCAGGTGCTTGCCCGAATACACGGTGCGCAGGCGCGCGGCGTAGTCGTGGGGCAACACGGCGGTGAAGGTTTCGAAGTGTGCGTTGAGCCAATCGGGGGCGACATTGAGCCGATCCGCGACCTTGCGAGCAAGACCATCGAGCTCGGCGATACGCAGGCCACAGAGCGCTGCCATTGCTTCAGCCGCGGCGCAGAGGCGCCGGTGACCGCTGTCACTCCCGCGTGCGCGCGCTCTTGATGCTTCGGAGGAGGTCGTCGACCGCGTCGCTGTCTTCGAACGGTCTCGAGATTGTTTCGATGAAGCCGCGATCCCCCCAGCCTCACAAACCGTGGCCCTCCCCACCTGCAACCAAGCTTTCCACGCGGCCGCGCTCATTTTCTTCGTTTTACTTGCACTTGTTTCCTACCCCGTGCGATGGCCGCGCGTATAAACGTCGCAACCGAACCCGGTTCAAGGAGATTCCCGTATGCAACCTAGACTCGTGCTCGTAGCGCTTACGGCGCTGATTGTTTCCGCTTGCTCCGGCTCGACCGGCAAAGCAGGTGTCGATGGCCCCGATGGCAAAGATGGCGTCGATGGCAAGACCGGCCCCGCCGGCAAGGACGGAGCCGATGGCGCCAAGGGGGCGACCGGCGCCAACGGCAAAGACGGCACCAACGGCACCAATGGCAACGACATCATTCTGTCCGAGAACGCGCGTCTCGGACTGTCGATCTCCAAGGTCGCGGTCGACCTGACGGGCCTCGATGGTGATCAGACGGAGAGCGTCGGTCGCGGCGCGTACCTCGTGAACGCCGTCGCCGACTGCCAAGGCTGTCACAACGGCAGCGGAGCTCACGGCGAGACGTTGTTCTTGGCCGGTAACGTGGACTTCCCGATCGGTGGCTTCACCAGCGTCGGCGCTCCGTGCACGCCGCCCGCCGCCGGCTGCACCGACGGCCACGTGTTCACCCGCAACCTCACGCCCGACAAGACCACGGGCCTCAAGCTGAGCGAGGACCAGTTCGTGAAGGCTCTGCGCACCGGCATGGACTTCAAAGACGCGACCGGCGCCACCTCGCTGATCGTGATGCCGTGGGCGCAGCTGCGCTGGCTCACCGATCGCGACCTGCGCGACGTGTATCACTACCTGAAGCAGATCCCCGCGGTCAGCAACCCGGTGCAGAGCGACGTGAAGCCCAAGTTTGCACCTAACACGGCGCTGTTCTACGCCTCGAACGGCAAGCCCCTCGCTACCACGACCTTCGGGGATGGCGCCACCAACCGTCCGCTACCCGCCGCGTTCGATCCGGTTGCAGGTAAGCCGACCAACCTCGCGGCCGAAGAGTACGACGGCAACGACGTGCTGCGGGGCCTCGCGATCTCGCCGCTCGCCGACGACGCCACCGCGGCCGCGCTCACGCCCTCGCAGCAAGCGCTGTACGGTCGTGGCAGCTACATCGTGAACGGCCCGGGCCTGTGCAACGAGTGCCACACCGTGGGCGGCCGCAACAAGATGACCCACAAGGTGGACACCACGCACTTCCTCGCGGGCGGCCAGGCCTTCGCCGTACCGCCGCCACTGCAGCCGATCCTCGGCCAGGTGCGCACGATGAGCGCCAACCTCACCGGCGATCTTTACGGCTTCACGCTGCCGTACGCGGGGTTCCTCGACACCTGGCTCTCGGGTGTTTCCTTCACCAGCGCGACGCCGCATACGCTTGGCTTCCCGATGCCGTTCGACGTGTTCCGCAACATGACGAACCAGGACAAGGAAGCCGTCTACACGTACATCACCACGATCCAAAAGGCGACGTTCATCACCGGCGACAAGAAGCACCAGGCACCCGCGCGCTACTGTGCGGTGGTGGGCGATTGCGAAGTCGGTGAAGCCTGCACGAGCATCACGATCAACGGCGCGCCCACCAAGGAATGCACCGGAGCCGCCTGCACCGCCGACAGCGACTGCGGTGCCTGCCAGAAGTGCGACACTAGCGTCACCCTCAAGTGCTTGGCCGAGGATCCCGCATCTGCGTGCGTGACCAGCTCGCTCTGATCGCATCCAGCTGACAGCTATAAACTGACAGCTGACAACCACGAAGACGCCTCCGAGCCGTGAACCGGTTCGGGGGCGTTGTTCTTTGCGCGCTATCCGACTCAGCTCACGGGCACACGCTCAGCGAGTCGATCCAGGTCTGCAGCACATCCACGCCGACCGGGTCGTTGATCAGCGTGGCGATCGGCGGCATCTGGTTCTGGTCGCGGCTCGACAAGCGGAAGAACAGCTCGCTGTGCGCCGAGCTGCCCGGGTCGATGATCTTGGCGCCGGGGATCTGCGCGATCGCAAAGCGCGGCATGAGGCCGCACGCCTTGGTGTCGGCAAGCTTGGTCTCGAAGCGGAAGTCGAGCGCCACGGGCGTGGGCCCGCCCGGGCGATGGCAGTGCGAGCAGTTGGCGTAGAGCCAAGCGCGCGCACGCCCTTCGAGCGGAGCCTTGGTATCGGACGGCTGCGGAAAGCGTGGCAACGCGTCGGGCTTCGCGGGCAGCGCCTTGCTGAAGAAGCCCGCGTAGCTCATCGCTTGCAGCTGATTTTCTACGAAGCCGTCGTAGTCGTGATCGGTGTTCATGCGACCGGTCTGCAGGCCGAGCGCGCGACCGGAGGCCGGGTTGTGGCAGAGCAAGCACTGCGTGCGATCGGGAAACGTATGACGATGCACGCTGGCGCCGCTGCTATCCGTGGCGCCAGGCTGCATCGGATAGCTCCCGATCTCCGAGCCCTCCAGCAGGAACGCATCCTTGCGCGCGCGATCCCACATGTAGCTGTAGCCTTCCCAGTCGGCCTCGCTTCTCTTCACCAAGAAGCGCGTCTCCATGATCGGGTCGGGCGTCTTCGGGTCGTCGTCGTCGTCCAGCAAGAACTCTTTCATGAACATCGTGCCGACGGGGAACTGCCACGCACCCGTCTTGGTGAAGCCGATGGTCTGCTTGCCAGGCAGGCTGATGAAGCGATGCTTCTTCGCGCCATCCGACCAGAGCGGTGCACGCACCTCGAACGGGACTAGCGACGGAGCCGGCGCGCGCGTGCTCATGTCGGCGATGCAGCCGGTGCTGCTGACAGTCGTCGGGAACGTGGGAGCGGCGGTCGTCGGCCGCACGAGCGCGTGCAGCGCGCCTTTCGTGTCCACCGCGAGCATGTGTCCATCTGCGTCTTCGCCGAACGCGGCGAGATTGGCCGGCAGCGTGGCGAGATCGCCCTGCGAGCGCACCAGCGAGCCGTCGAAGCGCAGCGCTGTCAGCTGCTTCGCGCAAGCGTCGCCGAATACGAGCGCGCCTTGGATGTCGGGCAACGCGGCATCACGCGAGACGAAGCCGAGCACGGCGCCGCAGCCCGCGCGGGTAAATGAAAGGATCGGGTGCAGCACCGCGCCCGGAGTCACATGCAGCACGTAGTCGTTCGTGGCATCGCCCGCGTCCGCGCACCACAGCTGCCCCGTGACGCGATCGACCGTGCAAGAGGTCGGCGCTCCGAGCCCAAGCGCGTAGACCTCGGGCAGCGTGGCGGGGTCCGCGACGAACGGGTTGTCGCTGGGCACCGTGTAGCCGCTCGCAGCGCTCACGTCGATGCGCACGAGCTTGCCCGCGAGCATCAACGGCTCCGCGGCAGCTACCGAGTCGCCGCCATCGCCGAGCGCGACGGCCAGCGTTCCGTCGAACAGGAATGCGAGCGCACCGCCGGCCCGCGCCGCGTCGCTGAGCGGCAACGTGAGCAAGTCTGCGCGCGACGCGAGCTGCGCTACGCCGTGCGTGCTCACCGAAAAGCGCGCCACCACCAAGCGCAGCGGCGCGTCCGCGGGCAGAAAGCTGGCAATGAGCACGCGGCCGTCGGCGCGAAACGCGGCAGCGCGCAGACCGTTGGGGCGCACGCTCGCCGTGAGATCCAGCACCGTGCTGGGCTTGCTGCCCGTACCGCTCGCGGCAAACGAGCGAATCGTGCCCGCGCTCTCGATTACGGCGAGTGAGTCACCCGTGCTTGCAACGCCGAGCGCTGAAGTGGCGTTGAACGCCTTGTATGCGGGCGTGGTGCGTACCGGGACGATGTCGAGCGGCGGTTCACCGTTCAAGAAACACGTGGTGTTCCGCACGCGCGCTTCGATGCCGTGTCTGCGCGGCGCAGGAGGCTTACTCGCGTCCACGCTGCCAGCATCTGCGACACCCGCATCGTGACCGGCGTCAGGTGCGCCGGAGTCCGCGCCCGCGTCAGGCTTGTTTGCGCCGCTGGCGGCTGAACCCGCATCGCTGCGATGCGTGGGGGACGCGCTGGAACACGCGCACGACAAGGTTAGTAAGCTAATCGCAAATGCGCGCTTCATATCGGTGGCGAATGATAGAGCACGATGCCGAGCGGGTCTCAAGAGCGGGGCACGTAACCGCCCCTACGACTGTCAGCGCTCCAGGTAACGCCGTCGCAAGTGCGCTTCGAAGTACTTCGGGTCGAGCGGCTCACCCGTGGCGGCCCGCAGCAGCTCGGGCGTGGTCAGCAGGCTCGCCTTGCTCCAGATGTTCTCGCGCAGGAACTCGTTGATGCTCGCGAAGGTGCCGTGCTCGATCTCGCGCGGGATGGCCGGGTTCTGGCGCACGGCGGCAGCAAACAGCTGGGCCGCCGTCATCGCGCCCAACGTGTACGTCGGGAAGTACCCGAACGCGCCCGCGGACCAATGCACGTCCTGCATGCAGCCGTCGCGGTAGTCGTCCTTGGTCGAGATGCCGAGCAGCGCTTGCATTCCGGCGTCCCACGCCTCCGGAATGTCACCGACCCGGATGCGACCGTCGATCAGCGCGCGCTCGAGGTCGTAACGGATCAGGATGTGGCACGGATAGGTGACTTCATCCGCACCCACGCGAATCTTGCTGCGCGCGACGCGCGTGAACAGCAGCGCGAGGTTGTCGGCGGTGAACGCCTGCGGTGCCGCGCGCGCGGCGTCCGGAAACGCCTCGGCGATGTGCCGAGTCGCGAACCGCAAGAACTCGCGACCGCGGCTGATCTGCATCTCTTGCAGCAGGCTCTGCCCCTCGTGCACCGACATGCCGCGCGCTTCACCCACGGGCTGGCTGCTCCACTGCGCGGGCCTGCCCTGCTCGTACTTGGCGTGTCCGGTCTCGTGCAGCACGCCCAACAGGCCGCTCGTGAAGTCACTCTCGTCGTAGCGCGTGGTGACACGAACGTCAGTTGCAACTCCGCCGCAGAACGGATGGTGGCTGACGTCGAGCCTGCCGTGCTGCATGTCGAAGCCCACCGCTTCCATCAGCGTACGCCCGAGCGCGTGCTGCGCAGCGCGCGGGAATATTCCTACGAGCGGCACCACCGGCTCGCCGCGCTGACGCTCGATCACCTCGTCGATCAATCGCGGCAAGAACGCCTTCAGGTGCGCGAACACGCGGTCGATGTCGGCGCTGGTGCAGAACGGCTCGTACTCGTCGAGCAGCGCGTCGTACGCGCGGACGCCGAGCGCCTCTGCGAGAATGCTCGCGACCTCGCGCTTGCGAGCCACCACCTCAGAGAGCAGCGGCGCAAAGCCGTGCCAGTCGCCGGCAGCGCGCTGCGTACGCCAGGCTTGCTCGCAGCGCATCTGCGCGCGTGCCGACGCCTCCACGAGCTCCGCCGGCAGCGCCGACGCGCGCTTCACCGCGCGCCGAATCTCGCGCAAGTTCGCCAGCTGCGCGGCGTCGAGGGCGCCCGTGCTCGCCTCCTCTTCGGCGGCCGCCAGCCAGTCGACCAGCTGCGGCGCGGTCAAGTGCTCGTGCACGACTACGCCGAAGGTCGCCATCGCATCCGCGCGCGCGTCGCCCGCTGCGGCCGGCATCATCACGGCCTCGTCCCACTGCAAGATCGCGGAGACGTGCTGCAGGTGATGGATACGACGAAACTGGCGTTCGAGCTGGGCAAGCGACATGCCGGCAAGATAGCGCGGGCCACGCACTGGCCGCCACGCAACATTGCCACACCGAAACGGCCCGATGAGGCGCGCCTGCGTTCGTGGCCGGGAGGCGAGCAACTGTCCTGCAGTTTCGAGCCACGATCGCGCTTGGTCCGCAACTTGCGGTGAAGCTTCCCCGGAGGCTTCCATGAAACACTCTCTTCTTCTGCAGCTAGGCTCGCTTGCGTTACTCACGGCAGCGTGCACGAGCACCACCACGCATGCGACCAGCAACGACTACGACGACGTCGCACAGGCCCTGAGCGGCGCCGTCGCGACCACCGATCACGGCGGCGAAGCCGGCTCGTTCTACGATGCAGCTCAGATCTCCGTCGGCACACCGCCGCTCGGCCTGGCCATCGATGCCTCCGGGAAGTTCGCAGGCAAGCACGCGAACCTCAGCTACGCGTACAAGACCACCTGCGCAGACGCGAGCGGAGCAAGCTTGCCCGCGTGCGGTCTCACGACCGACTCGTCGACCGTCGAGGTCACCTGGTCAGGCAATCTCATGACGCCGAACCTCACGGCCAGCATCGATCACCAGGCGTCGCTGCGTCTCACGGGCCTTCATTCCGGCACCGTGACCGTCTCGGGCGACGGCAACTTCGAGGTCGACTCGCACTTCTCGTCTGCCTGGCGTCAGATCGAGCGCACCTACCACCTCGGCTACAGCGCACGCTACGACGCGGTGCAGCTGCATGGTCTGCCGCTGCTCGCGGTGGGCGGAACCATCCACTACACCGTCGACGCCGAGCGCAAGACGTCCAGCGACGCGAAGAAGACCGAGGCCGCATTCCGGATCGACGCCACGATCGAGTTCGCCGGCGACGGATCCGCGAAGATCACGCTCGACGACACGCACCACTACACGGTCGACATGGCGTCGGGCGCGGTCGTGAAGAGCAATTGAGCGCAGGCACCGCCCTTCCCCTGTCGGCCGTTAAGTAACGGCCGCCACGCCGGATCAGGTATCCTGCTGGCTGCGAATGAACAGCGTGGTGTGCATTCCCGTGTACGACGACTGGGCCTCGGCCCTGACGCTCCTCACGCAGCTCGATGCGGCGCTCGCCCACCTGCCCGGCCGCGTGGATGTGCTGTTCGTCGATGACGGGTCCAACGAGCCCGTGCCCAACTTGACGCAGCCACCCGCGCAGCTCGGCCGCGTCTCGATCCTGCGGCTGCGCCGCAACTTGGGCCACCAGCGCGCGATCGCGATCGGCCTGACGCACCTGTACGTGCACGGTCAACACGACGTCGTGGTCGTAATGGACGGCGACGGCGAAGACCGCCCCGAAAACGTGCCGCTGCTGCTCGAGCGCTGCGCCGCGTCGGGTTTCTCACGCGTCGTGTTCGCGCAGCGCAGCAAGCGCTCCGAAGAGCTGTCGTTTCGCGTCGGCTACGCGCTGTTCAAAGCGGTGCACGTGCTGCTCGTCGGCCGCCGCGTCGAGGTCGGTAACTTCAGCGCCGTGCCGCGCGCCGCGCTCTCACGCTTGGTCGCGGTCTCGGAGATGTGGAATCACTACGCCGCCGCCGTCTATCAAGCCAAGCTCCCGGTCGAGCTGCTGCCCACGACGCGCGCCGCGCGCATCGCCGGCCGCTCCAAGATGAACCTGAACGGCTTGATCATCCACGGCCTGAGCGCGATCTCGGTGTACAGCGACATCGTGGGCGTGCGCTTGCTCCGTGCCATCGGCGCGCTCTGCGTGCTGGTGCTCTTCGGCATTCTGACCGTGATCGGCGTGCGCTTCGGCACCACGCTGGCGATCCCCGGCTGGGCGACCAGCACCGTGGGCTTTCTGGTCGTGAGCCTGCTCAACCTGTCGGTGCTGAGCACGATGATGGCGCTCTTCACGCTGCGCTCGCGCGCCGAATACGGCTTTCTGCCGCTGCGCGACTTCAGTCACTTCGTGCTCGAGGAGCGCGTGCTGCACGTGCGACCCGTGCGACCAGACACGACTGCCGGCTCATGAGCACCGCGTACGACTACGCCGGCAGCGAGCTGTCGCTGCTACGCACCGCGCGCAACTGGAAGCGCTATCTCGCGGCGCAGCTCGGCCCGTTCATCACGGGCGACGTGCTCGAAGTCGGCGCAGGCATCGGCAGCACCACGCTCGCGCTGCACAAAGACTCGTGCGCGAGCTGGACGTGTCTCGAGCCCGACCGTGCGCTCGCAGCCGAGCTCGGCGCCTCGGTCGCACGACTGCGTGATCGAAGCGGGCAGGCCCCGCGCACCGTCGTCGGTACGCTGGCCGAGCTCACTCCCGGCGCGCAGTACGACACCGTGCTGTACTCGGATGTGCTCGAGCACATCGCCGACGACCGCGGTGAGGTCGTGCGTGCGCTGGCGCGCCTGCGCACGGGCGGTCAGCTAGTGGTGATGTCACCTGCACACCAGTGGCTGTACACCGAGTTCGACAAGGCGATTGGGCACGAGCGTCGCTATGACGCGCGCAGCCTGCGCGCGCTCACCGTGCCGGGCACGGAGCTCGTCTGCCTACGCTACTTGGACTGCATCGGTATCGCGGCGTCGCTCGGCAATCGCCTGGTGATGCACCAGCACACGCCCACGCTCGCGCAGATCACCACGTGGGATCGGCTGATGGTGCCGATCTCCCGCGTGCTGGATCCGCTGCTCGGTCACCGCGTCGGCAAGAGCGTGCTCGCGGTCTGGCGCAAGCTCTGAGCCGAGCCCGCAAGCGCTCCTCGCCGCAAGCTCAGCCGTTCGGTCCGAGCGCCTGGCACTGGATGTGCTGACCGTCGGGCGACGAGAAGAACCGCCCGAGGAAGATGCACATCACACCACGAATCAGGCACAGATCTCTCGTCTGGGACAATCGCAGGACCTCTGATATAGTGCCGTGCCCTACGGTGCTCAGACAACGCATGCAAATCAATGATCTCCGCGTCGCCCACGCCCCTTTCTACGCTCGCTGGGTTACGCCGTGGTTGAACGACCCGCGTGATGCCGTGTTCGTCGGCCTGATCGCGCAGTGCCTGGCGTTCGGCGCCTGCGGCATCGCCCTGTTCTTCGCCGGCTCGCACGTGTGGCAGCTGGCACCCTTCTACTGGGCGGGCCTGCTCGCGGTGTTCCTCGACCGCTTCACGCTGATGCTGCACTGCACCTCGCATAGGCAGCTGTTCGCGCCCAAGTACCGCGTGCTGAACCAGTGCATCCCGTGGTTGATCGGTCCGTTCTTCGGCCAAACCCCGGAGACGTACTTCGCGCACCACATGGGCATGCACCACAGCGAAGAGAACTTGCCGGGCGATCTCAGCTCGACCATGCGTTTTCAGCGGGACCGCTTCGGTCACTGGCTGGTCTACTGGAGCCGGTTTCTCTTGTTCGGCCTGCCCGAGCTCGGCCGCTACATGTACACGCATAAGCGCGCTCGGATGCTGCGCAAGATCGTGATCGGCGAGAGCGCGTACTGGAGCGTCGCCGCGCTCGCGCTCTATTTCCGGCCCGCTGCCGCGCTGGTCGTGCTGCTCATTCCGCTGTTCGTGATTCGCACGCTGATGATGATGGGCAACTGGGGCCAGCACGCGTTCATCGCGCAGGGCGGCGCCGCCAATCCCTATCTCGCCAGCATCACGTGCATCAACAGCCGCTACAACCGGCGCTGCTTCAACGACGGCTATCACATCGGCCATCACCTGCAGGCGCGCGCGCACTGGACCGAGTATCCCGTTCATTTCGAGGACAACCTCGCCGAGTACGCCAAGCAAGACGCGATCGTCTTCGAAGGCATCGACTTCTTCGCGGTCTGGCTGATGCTCATGACCGGCTCGTGGTCGACGTTGGCCCGTCGCTTCGTGCAGCTGCCAGGCGCACCCGTGCGCGATCAAGCCGAGATCGTGGCCTTCCTGAAGTCACGCGTGAAGCCGGTGAGCCTGCTCGCCGAAGCCGCAGAGTAAGTAGTCACGACGGCCCGCGCGCAGCTGCGGGGCGTAGGCCGTCACGACCAAGCGCAGCGCTACTTGGCTACTTGTTCGGTTGCGGCGTCATGCGCAGGTACGGCTTCACCACTTTGAAGCCCTTGGGGAAGCGCTTCTTGAGCTCCTCGGGATCCTGCAGCGCCGGCACGATCACGCAGTCGTCGCCGTCTTTCCAGTCGGCAGGCGTTGCGACCTTGAAGTTGTCCGTCAGCTGCAACGAGTCGATCACGCGCAGGATCTCGCTGAAGTTGCGGCCGGTGCTGGCCGGGTAGGTGATCATCGCGCGAATCTTCTTGTTCGGGTCGATGATGAACACGCTGCGCACGGTCAGCGTGTCGTTCGCCTCGGCGTGGATCATGTCGTACAGCCCCGCGACCTTGCGCTCTTTGTCGCCGATGATCGGGAAGTTCATCTTCGCGTTCTGAGTCTCTTCGATGTCGCCGATCCACTTCTTGTGGTCCTCGACGCCGTCGACGCTGACCGCGATCATCTTCACGTTGCGCTTGTCGAACTCCGCTTTGAGGTTCGCAGCGCGACCGAGCTCGGTTGTGCACACCGGCGTGAAGTCCTTCGGATGCGAGAACAAGATCGCCCAGGTGCTGCCGATCCACTCGTGGAACTTGATGGGGCCGGTGCTGGTGTCGACCTGGAAGTCGGGAGCGATACTGCCGATGTGAAGACCCATGACTCTTCTCCTGTAAATGGTGCGCCGAAGACCCGGCGGGGGCGCCGCAGTGGGGCGCGAACGCGAACGGGCGGGAACGGGCGGGAACGGGCGGGAACGGCACAGGACGTAACGCCCAGGCCGAGAGGCGTCAAGTATACTCCCGCCGCAGATGCGCGCTCTCGCCCACAGGGACCCCACCGGCGATCGCCGCATCGCCTTGCTGCTCGCGCTCGCGGCGCTCGCCCTGTACGCCACCACGCTCTGCCGCACCGTCTATTTCTACGACAGCGCCGAGCTCAGCGCCGCGGCCGCGCTGCTCGGCATCCCGCATCCACCGGGCTATCCGCTCTACACCCTGCTCGGCCACCTCTACGTGCTGCTGCTCGCCGGTGAGCCCGCGTTCGCCGTGAACGTGATGAGCGCGGTGCATGGCTCGGCCTGCGTCGCGCTTCTGTTCCTCTTCCAGCGTCGCCTGGGCGCGAACCAGCTCGCCGCCGTTGTCAGCTGCACACTCTTCGCCACCTCGGCCTCGTTCTGGTGGAACTGCAACGTCGCAGAGGTCTACACCACCGGCCTTGTGTTCGTGCTCGGCAGCTTTCTGCTCTTGCTCGATGGCCTAGCGCTCGGGCGCCCTTCACGCGTTCTGTGGGCCGCATTCGTGGCGGGGCTCGGCTTTGCCGCACACATGTTCATCGCCACGCTCGGCCTCGGCTACCTGGCGCTCGTCTGGTTTGCGGCGCGACGGCAGCAAAGCTCCTTGGGCGACCAGCTGCGCGCGCTCGGCAAAGCCGCGCTGTGCACGCTCGCCGGCGCCAGCCTGTACCTGTATCTGCCGCTGCGCGCCAGCATGCATCCCGCGCTCAGCTACGGCGGCGTCGAGCGTCTCGACCGCTTTCTGTGGCTCGTCACGGGGGGGGAGTACAAGCACTGGTTCCTACGCGACTTCGAGCTCTCCGCCCGCGCGCTCCTGGTGCTGCAACGCATCGCCAATCAGCTCACCTGGCCCGGTCTCGCGCTCGGCCTCTTCGGCTTGTTCGTGCTGGCGCGCCAACGTCGCGAGCTCGCTGTAGCGCTCGGCCTCGCCATGGCCGGCAACGTCTGGTTCTTCTTCGCCTACCGCGTGCACGACCTCGAGGTGTTCTTCTTGCCGAGCGTGGCGCTGCTCGCCGCCAGCGTCGGTCCCGCGCTGACGTTCCTGTGTGAGCGCGCGCCGCACCGCGCTGCGCTTTCGCTGCTCGGCGTCGCGTTCGCAGCCACGTGTCTGCACGCGGCCATGGTCTACCCGACGGTGAACCTGTCCCACGACTACTCGGCGCGCGTCTTCGGTCAGCGCGTCACCGAGCTGCTGCCCGAAGACAGCATCGTGCTCGACGTCTCCTCGCCCGAAGAATGGCGGTACAAGACCGTCTTCGAGCACTACTACCAGAAGACACTCGGCGCGCGCCCCGACGTGCTCGCGCTCTCCGTGACCAGCGCGGCCAGCATCGCGCAAGCCCTCGCGACCGGTCGGCCCGTGTTCATGTACACGCGGGTGCCGGCGCTCGCGGGCGTGTTCGAGGCCACGCCGGACGGGCCAATGTTCCGCGTGCGCGCGCGTGGCAGTCTGCCGCCGTGAGCTTCGCAACGCGGGATCAGATGCAGCTGACGCCGTCCTGCGCCATCAGAGTCGCGCCAGGCGCAGCTCGCGGATGCGCGTGCCGCTCGCTGCACGGATCGCGACCGACAGCGGCCCTTCGAAGATCGCGCGCGTACACAACACAGTCCCGTCGGATTTCGCGATGCGCAGCGTGCGGCCGCGACGCGTCACGACCATCCGGGCATCGCTGGCCAGCGCACCGCCGCACGCTTTCACGAGCAACCCCGCGGCGCCGTCCGTTTCAACAGCCACTTCCTCACCCCGCGCCGACGCCAACAGGAGCGTCACGCCACCGTCAGCTGCAATCGTGATCGTGGTGTCGGCAAAGCGCAGCTGGGCCACGTCGACGCGTGCTCCGTCGGCCGCGGCGCGCAGCTCGCTCGCGGTGTTCTGCCAGTGCTCCGCCAGGTCACGCGCCAAGAACGCGAACGGCTCCTGCACCAAGTTACCGCTCGGGGTGTCGTAGCTGCTCTGGGTAACCTCGCGACGCAGCGAGGCTCCGAAGGCGTCCAGCTCGGCGATCGTGCCATCGGCCAGCTGCGAGACCTCGCTCGGCACGCGCGACGAGTCGTGGTGCGTGAGCGTGCCCGCAACCGGATCGATCACGAAGGCGCGACGGGCGATCGCGGCGCTCGGGTCTTCGCCTGTCAGTAGCAGCCGGCCGTCACCCAACGGGAGCAGGCGCAGCTTGCGCAGCCCCTCGGGCGCTTGACTGGAGAAATCGATCGGGACGTCGTGCCAGTCGGGCTCGTCCGTGGCGTCGCTCGCCGTCAACAGCAAGCCAAGCGTGCAGCCGACAGCTGCAGAGCCGGGGACATCGCAACCAACCGACGCGACACGACCTCCGGGCAACGCCGCGAACACCTGCTCGGCGTGCGCCGTCGGCGAGTGAGCCAGCGTGCGAAAGCGTGTGCTGACCGGATCGAAGCGCTCGACCTTCGAGACCGGCTTGCCCGCGCTGTCGCTGCCAGCGAGCACCAGCACCACTCCGTTGTCGAGCACGAGCAAGCGCGGCGAAACGCGCGCGACTGCCAAGTCGCCGCGCGCAGCTTCGCCGTGGGCGCCGGCAACGTCCAGCAGCTCGGCGCTGGCCAGCGCGGGGCCGCTTGGCTCCGCACGACCGCCAAGCAGGAGCAGTCGGCCATCGAGCAGCTGCGCGGCAGCATGCTGCATGCGCGGGCCCGTGAGCAGCTTTCCGCTACGTTCGCGCGCGAAGATGCTGCGGTGGGCATCGAAGACTTCGTAGGTGTCGTGGGCGCTGCCGAGGTTATCCGCGTTGCCGCCCGCGATCACCACGAGCCCGTTCTCGAGGCCGAGCGCAGTCGTCGCCGTCGCGAACGCGCGCCGCAGCAGCATGCCGTCCTGCACCTGCTCGACCAGCTGTGCGCCTTCGCGCAGCACGAGCGCGCTCGACACCGAGAGCGCGCTGTCGTCTTGGCCACCCGCGATCAGAAGACCGCCGTCGGCCAGCGCGACCAGCGCGGCGCCCGGCAGCGCCAGCGCGGACGGATCACCGAGCGGACACGACTTGGCGTCGGGCAAGAGCCAACTGCTGCGCGCACCGGACGCCGCCCTCAGCGGCACGACGGCGCCTGCGTGAACCTTGCCAAGCTCCGCATCGAACACGAGCGCTTGCGAGTCGACCGGAAAGCGATCGAGCGTGAGCGTGGGCCGCGCGGGATCGAGGATCGCGACCTCGCCTGGAAAATCACCGAGCGCGCGCACCGAGAGTGTGTCCGGCTTGCCAAGCGCACAGCTGGGCACACGCGCAAGCGACAGCTCCACGGTGGTGAGCTCAGGCGCCGGCGTGCAAGACGCGCCGAGGAACGAGAACAACGAAAACACAGCAGCGCAACTCACGCGCGCGATCCCGCAAAAGCCCCAGCACGTCTGCCCCCGCCGTGCGCGCATCGGTTATGCTTTCGCACGAATGACGGACCTTCCGCAATCGCCCGCGCCGTTCGGCAAGTACCTGCTGGACCGGGAGATCGCGCGTGGCGGCATGTCGCGTGTGTTCCGCGCGCGCCTGCGCGGTCCGGGCGGCTTCGAAAAAACGCTGGTCGTAAAGCAGATCTTGCCGGAGCTCGCGCGCGATCAGGGCTTCGTCGAGCTGTTCGTCAAAGAGGCGAACACGCTCGTGCAGATGAGCCACCCGGGCCTGGTGCCAGTCTATGAGCTGGGCGTGGTCGACGGCGTGTACTTTTTGGCGATGGAGTGGGTCGAGGGCGCGACCATCGCCGAGATCCTGCAGAGCGGCCCCTTGCCCGACGCGCTGGTGGCGCAGATCGGCGCCGAGATCGCCGAAGCGCTGCGCTACGCACACGAGCGCTTCGAGATCGTCCATCGCGACGTGACCCCGCGCAACGTGATCATCGACGACGCCGGTCACGCACGGCTGCTCGACTTCGGCATCGCAGCCAAGGTCGCGCACACCGGGCTCGGCGGTCAGGGCGAGCTGTTCGGCTCACCGGGCTACATGGCGCCCGAGCAGCTGCGCGGTGAAGCGCTCGGTCCCGAGAGTGATCTGTTCTCGCTCGGGGCGGTGCTCTACGAAGCCGCGAGCGGCAAGCCCGCCCTGCCACGCACCACGACGCCAGACGCAGCATCGGTGCGGGTCGCCGCACTACCGAATCTCGAAACCACGCTCGCCGAGCTGATCGCGCGCGCGCTCGAGCCGGCACGCACCGCACGACCGCAGAGCGCGGGTGAAGTTGCGGGTACGCTGCGGCGCTGGCTCGCAGAGCGTCACCCGCAGGGCGTCGAACGCGAGCTGGCGCTGCGCGCGCAAGAAGCCCACGCGCGCCGTCCGAGCGAAGTCAATCTACTGTCTGCTGCACCGCACGAGTCGAGCGGCCGCATCGAAGTACGCTCGATCGCGACCAGCCCCGTGCTCGACGAGCTGCTCAAGCTCGCCACCGAACGCATCGAGCGCGAGCTGCCCTCACCGCCCCCGCGACCACCAGCAGACCCGGAGCTGCCGCTGATGGCGGATCCCGAGGCACAAGCCACCGTGCGTCGCTACGCGCGCGATCTGCTCGTGCTGATCGCGGCCTTGATCGTGGGCATCTACTGGACCGTGCGCCATCCGCGCGCGGAGCTGGCCGAAGGGGTTGCAGCAGACGGCAGCATCGGCCCCGTGTTGACCAAGACGCAATCGACGCACGAGCCGCCCGGGCCACCGACCTTGATCGCGACGCATTCGTCAGCTGCAAACACTGCTCGGACCTCGACGGACGCCGGTGCAAATCCCGCCACGAACGCGCCGCGCACGACCGCCCCCGCCGATGCCGCGGCCCCCTCCGCCAGCAGCGAGAGCGCCAAGCCCGGCTTTCTGACGATCAGCGCCAGCCCGTGGGCGGACGTGCGCATCGACGGCCGCGTGCTCGGTGTCACGCCACGCCGGCACGTGGCCGTAGCCCCCGGCAAGCACACGCTCAACCTGGCTTGCCCGCCGCTCGGCAGACAGGCGCGCGTACAGCTCGAGCTTCACGCCGGCCAATCCGTGCAGGTGCTGGTCGACCTGCACGAAGACCCGGCGAAAGTCGTGCTCAAATAGCCGTCAGTTTCTTCAGTTTGCTTTGGGCGAAAACTGGAACGGCACTTCGGCGACCGCGCAATCACCGCCGGTCGGCGGCGGGAACGTCCAGTGCTGCGCGATGCTGCGCACGCAGCTGAAGACTTCGTTGTCGTGCAGCGTACCGCTGACAGCGGCAGCCGTGGTGTGTCCGTTGGCGCCAACCTTGAACCTCAGCTTCAAGTCGCCCTGCAGGATGTTGTTCACCTTGAGACGGCGCTCGTAGCAGTTGCGCACCTGCGTGCGGTTGCTGTCGACGACCTCTTGGATCGCAGTGCGCGCCACTTCGCCCGTGCACTCCCACTCGCCGCGCGCGGCCACGTGCTTCACCACGACCTTCGGTGCAGCGGCTTCCTCGGCGGGCTTGCCAGCATCTTTCGCTTCATCGAGGATCAGATCCGGCTGCGCCATCGGATTCACGCGCTCCGAAGTCTCGATCTTCTTCGGTGGAGGTGCCGCGGGCGCCGGTGCGGGCTGCTGCAGCATGGCCCAAAGGCCGATCGCACCACCCAAGAGCAGGATGCCCCCAATGACGAACTTGAGGTTGCCTCCGGATTTCGGTGTATCCGCCACGAGCGTTCCATCCTTTCACGGCCCACGTCACGAACGCGTCCGCCGCGAGCAGCGGCGGGCACGGAGTCTACGCACGCTAGGTTACAACGCAACGCACGCCAGGTAGCAGACAATGCGCACCTGATTCGTGTACGTCGGCCACGCCACAAGTAGCCGAATCGGGGTGCAAACCCGAGACTAGGGCGAGGCCGGGTCGTTCACGATGACACGCAGCTTCCGTTCCGGGGCGGGTGTCGCGAGCGCTGCGATCAGCGTTCCGGCCCCGGCGCCGAGCAGCGCCAGGCCAGACCACACGTACCAGCGCCCCCAGAACGCGGGGCGCTCCGAGGGCCGTTGGTCAGCGAGGGACCCGGTGGCGCTAGCTGCTGCGGGACTAGCATCGAGCCAGGCACGCGCGTCCGCGAGCGCAGGGGCATCGATCGGCTCCTGCGACAGCCCGGACAGCCAAACCCGCCGCTGCAGCCGCGCAGGTCCCGTGCAGAGCTGACTCGTGCAGGACAGCACGACTGCACGATCAGCCCGCGCGAATACCGCAAGCGCGCGCGTGTAGCGCGGCTCCTCGGTGGCAAGCTCCGCGAGGCCCGCCCGCAGCTGGGCGAGATCGCCGCGCTCGCCCGCGCGATGAAGCAGGGACAGTGCGCGCGAGACGGCATCGGGTGCGAGCGCGACGCGTTGCATGGCACGGCGACCCTGCGCGACCTCCAGCCGCATGCCGTAGCCGATCATGCCGGGGGCCGTGAAGCGCAGCGCGTGCTCGCCCACGCTGGTGCGGACGATCACCGGCGCAGGGCCCAGGTCGAGGTCGTCCAGGAACACGCGCGCGCCGGGCGGGTCGACCTCGATCGGCACCTCGCCAAGCGGGGCGCTGCCGGCTTCGTTCCAGATGCGCGCCGCGAGCGCGACGAGATCGGGACTCGCTTCGCCAGGCAGCAGCTTGCGGCTCGGCGAAAGGCGCGCCGCGCGCCGCAGAGATTCCTCGGCCAGCGGCCCGAGCCCGGCCTGGGCGGCGGTGATGGCCAGCTGCAGCTCGACCTCGGCGTAGAAAGCAGCGGCCGACGGCAGCGCGAGCGCGTTCTGCGCCAGCCGCTCGGCTTGGGCGAGCCGTACCAGCGCGGCGTGCTCGTCGAGGTCGGCCATGCTGACCCGGGCACTGGCCAAGAGCGCGTCGATTTCACGCAGCGGAGCAAGCGCTGCGGGCGCGAGACTCGACCCGCGTTCGCGTACCAGCTGCTCCACCAGCGCGCCGTCGCCAACGAGCGAGGCCCCGGGAACGAGCACCGAAAGCGGCCCGGTCGGCGAGTCGAGCGACTCCGGCGCGCCAAGCACGATCACCGTGTCCGGGTCGGCGGCGTCGGCCTCCAAGTGGCTGAGCGGCGCCTGGAACAGCCCCACCAGCAGCGCGAGACCCGGAAGACATCGCCATCGTGGCGTCACTTTCGGTCGGACCTGCGGGTGTCTTGCGGGGCCCCACACGGTCAACTATGGTACCGCGCCTTCTCGCAAAACACGCGGGAATTGTAGTGGTGACATACCCGCGAAGCAGCCTTCGGCTCTTCGCGGTCACATACCCGCGAAGCAGCCTTCGGCTTTTCGCGGTGACATACCCGCAGAGGTTCCCGTGCTCGAAAGCTTACTGAACAAGACCCGCGGCATCGTGCTCGGTCTCATGGTGATCTCGCTCAGCGCCGTGTTCGTGGTGCAGTTCGGTGGGCCGCAGGCGCAAGGCTGCAGCAAGGGTTCGCAGCAGACGCACGCCGCCGAGGTCTACGGCAAGAAGATCTCGCTCAACCAGTACCGCGCGGCCTACGCGCTGGCCGGTGGCGAGAACATCCCGACAGACTTCGCCAAGCAAAATCACTTCGAAGAGATGGTGCTGCGGGGCCTGGTCGAGCGCGATCTGCTCGCGCGCGAAGCCAAGCACATGGGCCTGTCGGCGAACCCCGACGACGTGATGCAGAAGATCGCCGAAGACGGCCTGATCCACATGTCGATGTCGGTCGATGCCGGCCCGTACCTGCCACCGTCCGGCCCGCGCCGCTACGACTTCAAAGACACCAAGGGCGCCTTCAACAAAGACAACCTGAAGAAGTTCATTCAGTACCGCCTGCGCCGCAGCGTCGAAGAGTTCGCCGCGGAGCAGACCGAAGAGACCCTGGCGCAGAACGTGCGTGAAGCGGTGACCGCGATGGTCACGGTCAGCCCGGACGAGCTGTGGGACGCGTATCAGCGCGAGAAGGAGACCGTCACGCTCAAGTACGCGCGCTTCTCGCCCGTGTACTACAAAGAAACGCTGCAGCCATCAGCTGCAGAGCTCGACGCGTTCATCGCCGCCAACAAGGCCGACGTCGACGCCGAGTACGAGCGCGAGAAGCACCGCTATACGGGCCTCGAAAAGCAGGTGCGCGCGCGCCACATCCTGATCAAGGTGGACTCCGGCGCGGATGAAGCCACCAAGGCCGCCGCCAAGAAGCGCGCGGAAGATGTGCTGGCCCGCGTGAAGCCGGCGTCGGGCAAGCCGGGCGAAGACTTCGCGACCGTCGCCAAGGCCGTGAGCGAGGACAAGGGCAGCGCCAAGAAGGGCGGCGACCTCGGCTACAACCCCAAGGGCCGCATGGTCACGCCGTTCGACGACGCGCAGTTCGCGCGCAAGCCGGGCGAGATCTCGGGCCTGGTCGAGTCGACTTTCGGTTACCACATCATCAAGGTCGAAGGCATTCGCGAGGGCGACGTACCGGTGCTCGAGGCCAAGCGCGAGCTGGCCGAGAAGCTGTACTCGGATCGCACCGCGAACACGCGCGCGAAGGCCGCTGCCGACAAGGCGCTCGCCGCGCTGACTGTGGGACAAGATGTCGACGCGCTCAACGCCGAGCTGCTAGGCCAGGCTCATTTGGCTCCCGGCAGCGGCGACAGCGCCGAGCCCGATCCGCTCGCGCCGCAACTGCGCGACACCCGCCCCTTCAGCCGCACCGATGCGCCGATCGCCGGTCCGTTCGACGGCTCGCCGCTGGTCGCCGCGGCGTTTGCGATGACCGAGGACAAGCCGCTGCCGACCGCACCGATCCAGCTCGGCGACGAGTGGGTCGTGTACAAGCTGGTCGAGCACGTGCGCCTGAAGCCGGAAGACTTCGCAGACAAAGACAAGCAGCGCATCCGCGAAGGACTGCTCAACCAGAAGCGCCGCGAAGTGTTGACCGACTACGTGCGTGATCTCTTGAAGAAGGCGCAAGCCGAGAACGCCGTGTTCGTCGACGAGGCCGTGCTGCACGCCACGCCGGTCAGCAACGACAACAGCTAGGAGCGCCGCCACGCCACGAATCTCGCCGAGCGGTCACCTCGCGCAGCGCAGCCGCTTGGTGAATGGCCTGCGCGTGATCACGGTGCCGCAGCCGCACCTGCACAGCGCGACCATCACGATGTTCGTGAAGGTCGGCTGCCGCAACGAGCAAGCGCACGACAACGGCATCTCGCACTTGCTCGAGCACATGCTGTTTCGCGGCTGCGCCGAGTACGAGAGCGCCTACGCGTTGAACCGCGCGATCGAAGAGCTGGGCGGCACGCTCAACGGCGCGACGCACGCCGACGCTACGCTGTTCGAAGTCACTCTGCCGAAGGGCAACGTCGCGCGCGGCCTCGAGATCATGGGCCAGCTGTTCGCGGCGCCGCAGCTGACGGAGCTCGCCGTGGAAAAACGCGTCGTGCGCGAAGAGATCCTCGAGTACCTCGACGAGGACGGCCGCGAGATCGATCCCGACAACCTGGCGCGCCAGCTGATGTTCGGCGCGCACCCGCTGGGCATGACCATCACCGGCAGCCTCGACAACGTCGAGCGCTTCGCGCAGCGCGACCTGCTCTCACACATGGAGAAGCACTACGTCGCGAGCAACATGGTGCTGTGCGTGACCGGCGCCGTCGACGCGCGCAGTGTCGCCCGCGCCGTGCGGCGTTGCTTTGGCAGCCTGCCGAGCGGCACCGCCCCGCGCGCGCTGCCTGCACCGACAGCTGCAACGGAACACGTCGGTCGACGTGGCGCAAAAGTCCCCTTCTGCTACGTCCAGAGCCAGGGCTCGCAGACCGACGTGCGCCTCTCGTTCTCGACGTTCGGCGCCAACCACCCGCGCTACGCCGCGCTCGAGCTGCTCGTGCGGGTGATCGACGACGGCATGAGCACCCGGCTGCATCGCCGAATCTGCGAAGAGCTGGGCCTCGCCTACGAGGTGTTCGCATCGCTCGAGCCGTACGAAGAGTGCGGCGTGCTCGACGTCGGCGCCGCAGTAGCGCACGACAAGGTGCCCGCATTCACGCGCAACGCGCTCGGGTTACTCGCCGAGCTAACCGAGAAGACGGTCACGAAGGGCGAGCTGGAGAA
Source organism: Sandaracinaceae bacterium (assembly GCA_017881055.1). Taxonomy (GTDB): domain Bacteria; phylum Myxococcota_A; class Polyangia; order Polyangiales; family JAFGIB01; genus JADGRF01. Next base: position 354 of record JADGRF010000088.1, on the reverse strand, counting down.
AGCCAAGCGCCGTTATGGCTGGCAGCTCGAAGCGATCCTGGACGACTCGCAGACCATGTCGTCGCACTACGGGCTGCGAGCGTTGGTCGGCCAAGACGGCGATCTCGAAACGCTGCGCGAGCGGATGCAGAGCGTGACGGCGGCGGAGCTGCGGGCGGTAGCGCGAGACGTGTTTTGTCGGGAGCGGTTGCACGTGGTGGTGGTCGGCAAGCTGGACCGCGGCGTGCGCGCGAGGGTGCTGCGGGCGTGCTCGGTGTTGCCTGCTCGTGTTCGTGGGCTTGTTCGTGGCAGCTGACGGAAGAATTGCTGACCGTGGAGTGACCTGAGCGGCCTGCGGGAGGCGGGGTTCGGGTC
>JADGRF010000087.1 GCA_017881055.1 Sandaracinaceae bacterium | reverse complement strand
TCGCTCACGGCGACCAGCATCGGTGCGCGCTCCAAGTCGATCACGCGCAACAGGCGCGCAAGCTCGCCCAAGCTGTCGTCGCCGCGCAAGCTGCCGATCACGAACAGGATCGCCAGCGTCAGCTCCGGGTCGGGCACCGGCCGATCTTCGAGCAAGCGAATCAAGTCTGGAAGCCGCTCCAGATCGGACGCGACGATGGCATCCACGCGGCACAACATGCGCCGCTCGCACTCGCGATTGCTGGTCCACGGGTCGTCGTCGTCTGGGCGCCGCATCGCTGCCAACATCCCGAGCTCTTCGATCGCGATTTGCGCGCGTGCGAAGCGCACGTCGGTCTCGCGTTGCAGCTCTCCGAAGCGCAGCGCTTCGATCAGCGCTGCCGTAGCGGGTGGCTGCGGCGCGGGCGCTGCGGTTGTCTCGTTCGCTGCATCCGGCGCAGTGTCCGCGGGTGCCATCACGCGCGCCATCAGTGCTTCGAGGGCGGCCAACGTGATGGCAGCTGATGGCGGCAGGTCCGTCATCGGCTCGGGCGGCGGCTCGTCCGGCTCGTCCGGCTCGGGCAACGGCAGCGTCGGCCGGAGAATCGGCCGCGGAGGATCCAAGAGCTGCGCCGTGCCCACGCTGGCACGTGCTCGTAGCGCGCCCGCACGGCGCGGCAGCACGAAGGGCGCAGTGCCGGGCTGAAAGAGCGCACCTCGTAGTGCGTCGAGCGCGAGCGCATCACTGCGCAAGCAGTCTCGCCAACCCGCGTCGTCAGTCTGCGCGCTCGTGAGCAATGTTTGCGCGCGCTCGGCGTGCATGACCGCTGTTCGTACGCTTTCGGCAAACAGCTCGGCGTCTGCGCTGGCACCGAGCGCGGCGTACACGCGCCCGAGCCCGCGCGCGAGCTCTTCATCGACCGCGCGCAGTGGCAAGCTGCCGTCATCTACCGTGCACAAGGCGACGAGCGCGTCATCGAGCGTGTCGCGTGCCCGGATCAAGCGAGGATGCGGTGAGTCGTTGACCATCGGCCCGCCGATCACCGGCCCGAAAACGGCGCGAAAGGATCGTCGGGCACGGGACCTCGCGTGATCGGCGCTGGCGGCGGATCGCGCGTGGGAATCAAGAACCCGAAACCGATCACCAAGCTGATCTGGTAGCTCTCGATCGTCTGCAATGTCGACGTATTCAGCGCGGGGTCGAGCTTCACGCGGTCCGTGTACGCGCTCTTGCCCAGCACGTTGTACGCAAAGCGCAGCGCGATCGGAATGTGGTAGCGCAGCGTGTAGAACGCACAGCCGAGCTCGAGCGTGGCCGCAACACCGAGTGCCTCGTCGGCGCGATAGAAGTAGCGCAGCGCGCGCAGCACATTGTCATCGGCCAAGGTCGTGCCGTTGGCAGTGAGATCGGTGTGAGCGCCAGCACCCATGCCGAGCGCGAGCTCCGGGCCAATACCGGCGGTGAGCTCGAAGCTGTCACTCGTCTGCAGGAAGAGCTTGGCGAGCAAGGGCACGCGCAGCTGCTCGAACGTAGCTTCCTGCCTGAACGAAACCTTGTTGGCACTGCCGCTGAAGAACAGGCGATTACTCTCGAACAGCAGATCGAGCTCGACTCCGAGCAGCTTGCTCAGATGCAGCTCGCCGTACAGCCCGCCGCCGCCGCCTGCTCCCAAGCGCGACTGCAACCACGGTGAGGTGGGTGTCGTCGGCATGTCCGCACCGGTCAAGCCGGAGAGCGTGAATGCGCCTTTGGCACCGACGCGCAAGTCGACATCGAATGCGTGCGCCGTGCCGCGCATCAGGCACATCACGAGCAGCGCGCCGCTCATGACTCGAAAGAATCGCTTTGGCCGGTGACGAGTCATGGGTTGACGGGCAGACCGAGCGCGCCCAGCGCTTCGCGGGTGTCGTTGATCGCGGCGTCCAAGCCTTTGCGCGCTGCGCCGAGCGCGGGCCCGACTCGGTCGAGCTCACGCTGTGCGCAGAGCAGGCCGACTTTGTCTTGGGGTAGCAAGTCGGTCGCTTCGAGCTCGTGGCGGAACGATTCGTTGACGTCGGTTTTTGCCGCGCTCGCGAGCATCTGACCGGCTTGCTGCACGAGCTCCGCGCGCGCCAACGCCGCAAGCCACATCGGCAGCTCGATCGCGAGGGCGTGCAGCGCGTTGTTGTAGCGAGTCTCGTCAGGCGTGGCGTTCCGCAGAGGCTTGTCGAGCGTGAAGATGAGGCTGGCTACGGGCGGATCGCAGCGCGCCAGAAAGTCTGCCTGCGCGTTCGCGGCCGCACGGCATTCTCCCTTGCTGCTGAGCGTGTCGAAAACGCCTGTGCATTCTTTGCTGCAGGCAAACGAGCCGCCCGCGACCGGTCGGCAAGTCGCGGCGATCGCCGTGGGGTCGCACACCGCCTGAGGATCTTGCAGCGTCGCGGTGCAGGTGCCGGTGCAGGTGCCGGTGCAGCGTGCAGCCGCGACGGCGTTCGCACAGCTGCCCGTGCAGGTGCCGTTGCAGCTGCCCACGCATTGCGTGCCACCGCCGGGCTTCGGAGCGAAGCGATCGCACTCGCCGGTACATTCCCCGGTGCAGACGCCTGGACAAGTGCGAGCTGTCCAAGCGCTTGCGCACGTGCCCGTGCACAGACCTTTGCCGCAGTCGATCTTAGCTGCGTTGGTTTTGCACAAGAGATCGGCGTTGCGACCGCACGGGCTGCCGACCTCGACGTTGCACGCGCCGCGACAACCGATCGTGCCATCCAGCGGGTCGAAATCGGGGTCACAGTCTTTGCGAATGCCGTTCAACCGCGCGGCATCGATGAAGCACTTGGCTTCTTCGGCTACCGCTTTCGGTGGGCCGACCAGCAGCTTCGCGGTCGGTCGCTGAATCGCCGAGCCGAGGCTGACATGCTCGCTCACGCCGAACGCGGCGCGCAGGCGAGTCACGGTCGCCTCGAGCTCGGCAGCGCTGGCCTCGGCGCGATTCTGATACGCGACGACGGCTCCGAAGAACGTATCCGCCGCGGGTACGCCGCTGATGGCGGCATGCCCATTCATGACACCTTGCTCCGGACACGCAAAGTTGCATAGCGGGTTTTGATCGATGGGCGGCTCGGCGCTGCTGCTGCCACACGATGCGGCGAAGATCCACGCCGCTGTGCATGCGAAATACGATGCGTGCTTCATGGCGCGGGCTCCACCAGCAAGTTCGCGCGTAGCTCGGCGATCGAGTTGAGGGCGACGCTGAGTCGCTCACTGCCAGCCGACACGGTGGATGCCACGTTCGTGAGTTGAGCGGTCGCGCACTCGAGACCGACCGCGAACCGGGTGTTCAGCTCGCCCTGGTTTTCCGCCGTGAACGAATCGGCGAGCTTCGTGCCTTGCGCTGCGCCGGAGAGCGCCATGCCAGCGGCGAGCACGTGCTCGCCGCGCGCCGAGAGCGCGAGCAGGTAGGGAAGACTGCGCTGCAGGTTCCCGAGCGCCGTGAAGAAGCGCGCCTGCGCGACGGGATCTGCGGGTGCGGCTGCGGGCACGGCGTCGATCCATGCACCGGCCGGCTGGCAGCTCGAACGCAACACGGCTTGCACCGTCGCGCTGACCATGCATTCGGGCAGGCCGTCAGCTGCCACGGGTGTGCCGTCGCACGAGCCGTCGCATGCCACGCTCGCGCCGCTCCCTGGGGTGACGCAGGCGGCGCCGATGCCGTCGCTGCAGCTCGCGGCCGCTTCGGTGATGCACTCGCCTTGGCATTCGCCGGAACAATCCTCCGGATCGAAGTACGCAACCTCGCAGCTGCCCTTGCACGTGCCTTGGCACTGGCCGTGACAGCGGCCGTTCGCGTCGAACGCGTTGCAGCCAGCGCTGCAGGTTCCGTCGCAGGTGCCTAGGCACGTGGCGCTGCTCGGTCGCGTGCACACGCCGCGGCAAAGCGCGCTGCACCTCCCGGCGCTGACCCTGTCGCATCGCAGGTCGCCGCCATCGCAATGCGCGGCGGTGCTGCGTAGCGTGCACGAGCCGGAGCAGTGCATCGTCGCTCGGCTGCGCTCGAGCGACGGATCGCAGCGGGCTTCCGCATCCAGCAGCACGCTCGAGTCGACGCTGCACCGGGGGCGCCCCGCACGCGCGCGCAGCGGTCCCTTGGCATGCATCTGTGCGAGCGCTTGAATGTCGCCATCGAAGTCGGCATTGATCGCGGCCAGCGCGGTTTCGATCGTGGCGGCCAGCGCCATGCTCTCGTACTCGTAGTCGAGCGCGGCCGTGAAGAACGCGTCTGCCGAGCCGACGCCGGAGACGATGGGATTGCGCATATCGAGGCCGCGGGTGCATGCCACGAAGCCGCACAGCTGCTTGATGGCACCCTGCGGTCCCTGAAGGGCCGACTCGGTCGCGCGGACGCGCGGTGTGTCGGACTCGCAGCCGAGCACCACGCTCAGCGCGAGCGCAAGCGTCAGGTACGCGGATGTGAATGAGTTGATCGCTCGGCGCGCCGGCATCCTGGCCTCGGTTCGGGAGCGAGAATAGTCGAAAACATCCGCAGCAAAAGGGCTGCGTGCGCGGTAGGGGTCGCAGGCCCAGCCACGTGGGGCGATACGCCAAAGGGCGTTGCTCAGAAGTCGTCGAGCGACAGACCAGGCGAACGATAATTCACGCGCGGACGGGGGTGGCTGTCTTCCGGCGGCGACGAGGGGCCCCGAGGCGCGTCATTGGCGTGTTTGTGAGCATGGCCAGTGGGCGCAGGCGTGTGCTGGGGCGGGCGTGCACCGAGCTCGTTGTTCACGGCTGGCGGCGCCGCGGGATCGTGAGCCACCGTGGGTTCTCCCGCATCGGCAACTTTGGCCTGCTGCGTCGGCTCCGCCTTAGGCTCGGGACCGATACGAATCGTATTCGGCGTGGGCAGGTCGTTGGCGGTGTCGAGGTCGGCGTGCGCTTTGGCGCCGGCACCCATGGCGGCAGCTTTCGGCTGCGCGAGCTCATGTTCCGGTGGTTGTGTCGGAGGCTGCGTGAGCGAACGCCCAAGAATCAGGCCTCCTGCGATGATCGCCGACGCGGCGGCCACGCCAAGCACGAGACGTCGCTTGCTGGAGGGCTCAGCGCCCGTGGCAAGATCGCCAGTGCGCGCGCGTTCGGACGAGGTCGAAAGCGGCGTCAGGGGCGTAGTGCGGACAGCGGAAGCCGACCCTGACGTCGAGGGGTTGGATCTGCGCTGTCGCGGATCGACGACGACACCATCCGCGTACGGCTGCAGGGCCTGAGCCATCTCGGTCACGTCGGTGAAGCGGTCCGCCGCTTCGCGCGCCATGGCTTTTGTGACTACCTGTATCAGCCCTTGCGGCGTGCCCGGGGCAAGCACGGACAGCGGCTTGGGCGTTTCGGTGATGATCTTCAGCACCAGGTCGCTGTACGTGTCGCCCGGGAACGGCAGCGCACCGCTCAGCATCTCGTACAAGATCACGCCGAGGGCGTAGACGTCGGTGCGGCCATCGAGCGGCAGCGCGCGTATCTGCTCAGGGGCCATGTAATGTGGCGTACCCATGACCGTGCCCGACCGTGTGATCGACGACGTGACCTCACCCGCGAGATTGCTCATCTTCGAGATGCCGAAGTCGAGCACCTTCGGCAGCGGCACGCCCGAGGATGAGTGGCAGACGAAGATGTTATCGGGCTTGAGATCGCGATGAATGATGCCCGCTGCGTGCGCGGCAGCGAGCCCGCTCATCACCGGGATCAGCAACCGGCACGCTTGCGTGGGCGTCAGCTTTCCTTCCCGCGCCAAGAGTGATGCGAGGGCCTCGCCTTGCAGCAACTCCATGACCATGAAGAACGAGTCGCCGTCTTGGCCGACATCGTAGACTTCCACGATGTTGGGATGATCGACGCGGCCGGCGACCTGCGCTTCGCGAATGAAGCGCTTGACCGCGTCGGCCTCGGTGGTCAGTGCGGGCAACAGCCACTTCACTGCGAAGCGCTTGCCGGTGACGCGGTGCGACACCTCGAAGACCGCACCCATGCCGCCCGTACCGAGGGTTCCCTCGATCAGGTACTTGCTCGCAATGATGTCGCCGCGTTTGGGCAACTCGTTCGGGGACGCCACAGACCAACTCCGTTCGAGCTCGCGAAGTGGATGCCGCGCGCCTAGCTGCACGCCTTGGTGCAGCTGAGGCTAGCACGACACAGCGAAAACGCCGTCACCCGCGCGGGCTATTCACTATTCCTTGTCGAGCTTGCCGACCAGAGACAGCGTGAAGTCCGCACCCATGTACTTGAAGTGGGGGCGAACCTGCAGGCTGCAGCGGTACCAGCCGGGTTGACCCTCGACGTCTTCCACGCGGACCGAGGCCTCGCGCAGCGGCCGGCGTGAGCGTACGGAGGGAGCAGGATTGTCCATTTCCACGACGTACTGGCTGATCCACTTGTTGAGCTCGCGTTCCAGGTCGCCGCGCTCTTTCCACGTCCCGATCTGCTCGCGCTGCAACACCTTCAGATAGTGTGCGAGGCGCGTGATGATGAACATGTACGGCAGCTGAGTGCCGAGTCGGAAGTTGGTCTCCGCCTTCTTGCCTTCCGGCGTGTTGCCGAAGAGCTTGGCCTTTTGACACGAGTTCGCGGAGAAGAAGCAGGCGTTGTCGCTGTCCTTGCGATAGACGAGCGAGATGAAGCCCTGATCCGCGAGCTCGAATTCTTGGCGCTCGGTGAGCTGCACTTCGGTGGGGATCTTGGTCTGCGTCTCACCCATCGCTTCATATTGATGCAGCGGTAGGTTTTCGACGGCTCCGCCAGCCTGCGGACCGATGATGTTCGGGCACCAGCGGTACTTCGCGAACGAGTCGTTCACGCGCGCTGCGAAGGCAAACGAGCTCGAGCCCCAGAGGTAGGCGGCGTGCTCGCCCACGACTTCTTCGCGGAAGTTGAACGACTTCACCGGCACGGTGTCCGCGCCGTACGGCAAGCGCAGCAGAAAGCGCGGCATGGTCAGGCCCACGTAGCGCGCGTCCTCGCTTTCGCGGAACGAGCGCCATTTCGCGTAGCGCGGCCCCTCGAAGATCGGGCCGAACTCTTTGATCTTCGACAGATCCGGGAAGCTGTCTTCACCGAAGAATGTGGGGCCCGCGTTGGCCAGGAACGGTGCGTGCGCCATGGCCGCGACCGAGGCGCAGCTGGTCAACAGCTCGAGGTCCTGCGGGCCTTGGCCGAAGTCGTAGTTCGTCACGATCATGCCGTAAGGCTGACCACCAAACGTGCCGTACTCCGCCGAGTACGCGACGCGATACAGACCGGATTTCACGACCTCGGGCGAGTCTTCGAAGTCTTCTTGCAGTGCGGACTTCGAGCAGTTGAGCACTTCGATTCGCGTATTTTCGCGGAAGTTGGTGTTGTCGACGAGGTACTTGAGACCACGCCATGCCGACTCGAGCTGTTGGAACTGCTCGTTGTGGAGGATCTGGTTGATCTGGTCCGACATGCGCTTGTCGAGCTCGGCGATCATCGAGTCGACCACGGCCTTGTCGATCTTCGCGCCCTGACGGGAGGGCTCGAGCATCTCTTTGATGAAGGCTTCGACGCCCTTCTTGGCGACTCCGTAGGAGTCTTCCTGCGGGCTAATCTTGGCCTCGGCGAGGATCTCTTCGAGCAAGTTGCCTTCGCTGGCCGTTGCGCCGGCGGAGTCTGGGCTTTTTTCGGTGCTCATCGGTTGCCTCTCACTTGTTGTCGCTGGACAGACCGAGCTCGGCCATTAGTCTTTTGCGACCTGCTTCGTCACCGAGCAGAGTCTCGAGCTTCTTGCGAAAATCACGGCGCGAGCTCATCGGGCCCTTGAGCGCCGTCAACGCGTCGCGCAGGTCGAGCAACTTCTGCAGCTCGGGAACTTGCGCCACGATGCCCTCCGGCTCGAAGTCCTTCAGCGACTTGAACTCGAGCTTCACGGTGAGTTGTGCGCCCGCCTGGTCGGACAGCTTGTCCGCGACATGGGCTTCGACGCCCAGCTTGTGCTCGCGCAGGACGTCGGTGAAGTTGTCCTTGTTGATGTTGATCGGCTTGCGCTCCTCGAGCGGGGTGGAGTCGGGGCGGCCTGTGAAATCGCCGAGCGCCAGCATCTTGAGCGGCAGCTCGGTCTCGGCCTGGGCGTCGCCCGTGGCCGACTTGTACGTGATGTTCACGCGCTCTTTGGGTGCAACGGTTGCGTCTTTGGCCATAACCCCTCGTCACTGATTCGTCTTGAGTGCCCGGCGCGGGTCCACTCGGCAGAGCCGAGCGTATACCAAGGTGCTGCGCTGGGCTATTTCCGTGCCTGGGCCGGAGCGCAACAGGCATTCGTAGTAGTCGGCCAGGCAATCGGCTGCAAGCTCGGGCTCCCACTCGTCCAGTCCCCGGCGCTCGATTTCATCGTACAGCGTGCCGAAAAGTCCGGTCGCCAGCTGCGGGTCCCCGGCTGCGAGCATGGCGCTAGCAAGGTGGAGCCGGATTCGGAAACGGTTGCGCGCGCTCGCCGCCCGTTGCAGCTCGTTTTCGAAAGCGGCGAGTGCCTCCAGTTTCTTGCCGCTGACGGCCAGTGCCCGCGCGTCGGCCAGGGCTTGCGCGTCCTCGGCTCCCGACCCGCCGCCATCAGCGGCGGCGCCCGCTCGGCCACCGTTCAGGATCTGGGTCTGCACGAACGTGCGCGTGTCCGCGTCGGCGAATGCGCTGCCGTTGCTGAACGAGAGCTCCAGCAGTTGCGGCATGCGACGCAACAGCGCGGCGAGCTCCGCTTCGACGACCAGCCGGCAGGGCGCGTAGGCGTCGCCCAAGCCGGAGAGCGCGCAGTGTACGAGCCGCTGCATGTCGAGAAACAAAGGGTTGTTGGCGGCAGACGCTTCGGCCGCCGCCAATAGTTGCGGCCAGGCCTGCTCGCTCAAGAGCGAGCGGATCTCTGCGATTTCTCCAGCATCCGGCGCGCTCACGAACGTGCGACCACGTTCGCTCGGTGGCGCTTCGTCCAGCTCCAAGGCGGCGCCGATCCGCGGCAACAGGTACGCGAGCGGATCGCGAGGGTTCAGCTTGCGCAGCGCCTTGCCCAGATCCGCGAGCGAGCCATGCACGCCGGTCAGATAGCGCGAGAGCTCCGAGCGGTTCGTGAGCTCGTTCGGCGCTGCCGTGCCGTCGGGTACGGCCAGGCTGGCGGTTGCGGGACCCGAGCTTGCTGCCTGGCTTTGGGCTTGCGCAGGCGCAGCGCTCCTCTCGCGTGCACGCTTGGCTGAAGGTTCCGGCTTGCGCGCGGCATCGAGCTGCAAGCGTGCAATCTGTTCGAGCACGGGACCAATCGCTGGCCTGTGCTCGTCGTCGAAGCGTGCCGCGATCACCTCAGCCAGCCAGCGCGACGCCTCTGCGAGCAATTCGATTTCGGCGAGACCGTGCGCACCGAGCCCGCGTTCCGCCAGGCCCGAGAAACGCCCGAGCAACCAGGCGAGGGCGGCTCCGCGCGCCTTCTGACCACGTTTCAGATCCGGGTACAGGCCTGCCCACTGCTGCTCCATGAGCAGCGCGAGCAGCGCAAAGCCCCGGCCCAAGCCGGGCAAGCCGTGCTCGCGGTACAACCCGTACGCGGCATACGAGGCAATCAGTAGATCTTTCGAGCGGTCCTTGAGGAGCACGTCGCACGCGCGGATCAGCTGCTTCCATTCGAGAGGCTGGCCGGTGGGAGTATCGAGCTGCCGGATCTTCGCTCGGACATCTTCGTAGAGCGGATCGTAGCGAGCGTCTTTTCCGCACGGTGCGTCTGGCGCGATCGGCGCGAGCCAGCTTGCGACTGCGGCGCTCAGCGTGGCGCGGGCAGCCGGGCCAGGATCTACGCCGATGGGAGGTTCGGCCGCGGGTTCTGTCGCGGCAGCTTCATCGGCAGCCACGGGCTGCGAGCTCTCGACTGCAGCCAACAGCTGCAGGGGTGCGGCGCCCGCACCGGTCGCTTCGTGGTTTCGGTGCGCATCGAGCTCTCGTGCGAGCGGCTCTAGCGAGGGAGCGCCTGCTCCGAAGCGTTGGCGGACGAGCGCCGAGAGCCGAGCGAGATCAGTCGTGAGCGCAGCGAGCTGGACGGCATTCTGCCCGTCGCGTGCGCTGCCACGCAGCTTCGTCGCGCTGCGCTCGATGAACCACGAGAGCGCTCCTGCGCGCGCCTTCACCCGCGTGAGCGGCGGGAACATGCCATCCCACGCTTGGTCGAGCAGACCATTGAGTAGCGCGACGCCAGCGCGCAAGCCGGCGAGCGAAGCGTTCTCGTGCAACGCGTGCGCGGTGTAGGCAGCGATCAGAAGGTCCTTGCTTTGCGTGGCGAGTAGCGCGCTGCCCGCGGCGGCGACTCTGCTCCAGTCGACGGCGGCTGCGCCCGGCGAGTCGAGCTTGGCCACTTCGGTTCGCAATTGATCGTGCGCGGGATCTTGCCGCACGTCGGAGCCGAAGGGCGCGGCGCCTGGAAAAGGCGCGAGCAACGCGAGCGCATGCTGCAGCAGCTCGTCTTCGGTCACCGCGCGCCTCGCGCGAGGTTCGTCCACAGCTCATCGATGCTGCGGGCTTGCGCCTCCGCGCTCGCCAGTGACGGGCCGAGCTCCGCTTGTGCGCGCGCGATCGCTTCGATGCTCTGCGTCGCGAGTGGCCACAAGCGCGCGCTGCGGTGCTTCGGATCAGCCAAGAAGTGCAGCAGTTGATCGGAAGCGAAGCCCAAGGTGAGCAAGAGGCGCTGCTGGGGTTCTTCCAGCCACACAAACGAAGGCACGCCAGCGTCGCGCGGCAGACTGCGGCGGGCCAGGTCGAGCCAGGCGAGCAGATCGACATCGATCGCGATCGGGCAGTCGAGGACCGTCGGTAATGCGTTGCTCGCGGGGACGTCGCGGCGTAGCGCGTCAGTTGCGGTGCGGAACGTGAACATGCCGTACGAGAACTTTGCTGCAGTCTCGACACCGAAGCTGCGCGCTGCGAGGTCTGCGCCGCGGCTGCTCGCGAGCACGGCGCTGGTGCGTGTGCTCGCTTGCTGCAACGCGAAGTCGGCATCGAGCGGCTGCATCGCCAGCTCGGCTACCGCCTCGCGCAGTGCGTCGAGCGTGAGCGTGTCGGCTCGCTCGAGGATCGCTTCGCAGCGCTCTAAGTGCTCTGCATACGCCAGAGGCACCGCTTGAAAACGCGTTGCCAAAAGCGGGCTCGCCACCACTGTGTAGATCGCGAGCGGAAAGCTGCGCCCGACTTGGTCACGACTTCTGCGCAGCGCGCCGATCACGACGCCGTCACGTCCCGGCGCGCTGAACAGGAATCGAACGCATGCCTCGGGCAACTCGGCCTTGACCAGCGCGACGTTCTGCGCGCTCTTCACGAGCCAGGCGTCGAAGTCGTTCACGACCGCATCGGCCAAGCTCTGCCGCACGAAGTCCGGCTGACTGGGGATCTTACCGAGGAAGCCGGCGCGTCTGCCGCTTGCTACTGCTGGGGCAAAGCTCACGTCACTTCTCCACTTTGCACGGCTTGCCGCTGCGCAGAATCAGCTTGGGCGCCACGGTGCCGTTGACGCGCACGGGCTGCAAGAAGAGTGGTTTGTCGCTCTTGCCCGGCACGCCGAAGAAGGGCGACTCGCCGCGCTTGGGCCGAAAGTCGATTTGCAGCGTGACGTCGTGCGTCTGCAGTTGCCAGGCGATGGTGAACGTGCGGCCCGCGCCCGGCATCAGTGTGCCGGCTTCGATCATACGGAAAAGACCCCACGGCCCATCCTGCCTGATGGTTTCGTGCATGCCGTTGGCGCCACTGATCACGATCGAAGCGCCAGCTTCGGGCTTGTCGCCCGGCCAAACCAGCGCCTTCCATTTCTCCGGGCCGTTGTAGTGCTCGACCATCTTGCCGCCCACGGAGAATTTCGTGAGCGCGACATCCGGACTCGGGTGGACCTTGATCTCGAACTCGATGCTCGGGGCAGTCGCGCCGACCGGATAGAACGACGCCTGGATGTCGTGCGAGCGATCGATGAAGTCGAGCAGGCTCGGCGTGTACACCGACGCCGCGTCCTGTCCGAGCTTGGTCGAGAAGACATAGCGGTTGCCGTCGAGCTGCAGCGTGTTGCCCAGCACGGCGCTGGCGAACGCCCAGACCCGACCGTCCTTGGGCCGATAGAACTTGTCGAAGTCGGTGATCGGCACGTCTTGCCCGTCACGGTTGAACGGGTAGCGGCCGGCGATGGTGCGATCGAACTCGGCGACCACGTCGTTGCACCATGACGTCGCCGCGTTTCCGGCGATGGCCAGTGTGCTGCTGTTGGCGGCATTCTCGATCGGTGGCCACAGCAGTGCCTCGAACAGCGGCCGCATGCCGACCTGTTGTTGATCGATGAGCGAGCGCACTTTCACGCGCGCGTCTTGCAGTTTCTTCTGGAGCTGTCCCGATTCCTCGGGATTGTCCAGGTACATCTGCAATGCATCCCGCACGAAGGCCAGTTGTTCTTGGTACGCATCGAAGGCGACCGACGCGCGCGGGCCGTCGTCCCCGGTGTTGGGCGGAACGGCGAACGAGTAGAAGCTGGCAAATGCTCGCGTGACGTCGGCCTCGCTGAATGAGTTGGCATCTTTGCCGTGGCCGAGCAGCGCCCCCACCTGATTCGTCATCGCCTGCGCTTGATCCTTGCCGAACAGACCCTTGACGCTCTCTTTCGCTTTGTCGACCAGGCCCGGCGCAACCCGCTCGACCAGCGCTTTCGGGGTCGCCTTCGGCTCGAGCTGCACGTTGTAGGCAAGCTTGTGCATCAGCATCGCGATCGGCGGCGGCGTTCCGCGCGACAGCTCGCGCAGCACGTCGAGCGCCGCGGTGTGATCGGGTGCCGGTGCGATGCGCAATCCGTTCAAGAACATGCGCCACTCTTCGATGTATTGTTTGAAATACGCGCTGCGCAGCTGGGCGACTCGTTGCTCTCGCTGTTCGTTCTCGGTGTCGGCGCTGTCGGCCAGGCCGAGCACCCAGAGCTCGCCTGCGTCGCTCAGGATGTCCGGCGTCATGCGGTCGCGCACCACGCTCTCGAAGCCGCGGCGGGTGAACGCGCCCCGAATCTTGCCGTCGCTGAGCATGGCCGTGGTCGGACCGACGATACGATCCAGCGTCAAGCCGTAGTCCTCTTGTTCGACTGCGGCGATCAAGCGCTCGAGCGCGCGCGCCGTCGGCGGCACGCGGTTGAGCGCTGCGCGTACGCGATGCACCACCTCTTTGTCGCGTGGGAATGCCAGCTCCGAGAACTCGACCAGGAGTGTGGGATAGAGGTCCGCGTTGGTGCGAGCCGCGGCCAAGAGCGTGCTGTCCGTGCCTGCGGTCTTGGACCAACGCCGAAAGAGAGCGTCTTTCACCCAGCTTTGTTCGGCGTCGCCGAATGAAGGCTCGCCGCTGCCCTTCGGCTGTGTCAGGAACAAGTGCAGCTTGAGCAAGTCGTACTGCTGCGCATGCTCGGCGCCAGTCGGTTGCGCGCGCGGCAAGGCTTCGAAACGAAGCCCGAAGTCGGTCATGGCTCGGAGATCGCGCGCGAGTAGCGGCTGCAGCAGCTCACGACGCAGCAGGTTGGCGTAGTACCGCCGCAGCGGAGTCACGAGCTCGTCGCTCTGGTACATGCCCAAGCGCATGGAAACGGGTGCGCCGTTCTTCTCGTACGCGATCAAGGTGTTGACCTGCTCGCGCAGCGGCTCCAGGCGCTGCAGCTTTTCCTTGTCGCCTTCCTGTTTGCGTGCCGGCGCTTCCCACCCGTCGACCGCGGATTCGAGGCGATGCAGCAGCAGCTTGTTGAGGGACCAGGCGTAGCCAGGCACGGCGCCAATCACGAGTGAGCACAACGTGAGCACGGACGTCAGTGCGAGCCGCTTGATGCGAAGCCTGTGGAGCTCTGCGTCGCTGGCGCTGGCGATGCCGCGGTCCTCGAAGATGACCTTCATGAACACGTCGTGCAGGAAATAACTCTTCTGGTCGACCACCGTGTCCGTGGCTTCGACCTTGCGCCGGATGCCCATCGATTCCGCCAGGCGGTTCATCAGCAGGTTGAACGGCCGGCCCTCCTGCGTGCCGCTCGTGAAGTAGATGCCGCGCAGGGCCGGCGTCTGCTGATAGACGTTGTCTTGGAACATCACGCCGACGAACTTGCTCAAGTTCCGGCGCAGCACCGCGTACTGCTGTGGAAACGCGTAGATCCTCCCGCGTCGATCGAGGCTGCGATCGTCGGCCATGCGCGCCAGCGAGCGGCGCTCGAGCACATCGGCAAGCTCGTCGAAGCGCTGGTTGAAGAACGCGCTCGGCTCACCGATGGGTTGCGCCAGGGGCGCGGTGAACCCCCAGACCTGGTTGCGTTCGCTGCGCTTCAAGTCACCGAAGGTCTCCAGAAAACCTTCGACGAGATCACACTTGGTGAACAGCACGTAGACCGGAATCGCGATGCGCAGCTGGGTCTGCACTTCGTCGATGCGCTCCCGCATGCGCAGTGCGAGGGCCTCGACTTCGTCCTCGTGCGAGTTGACGACGTCGCCGACGCTGATGGCAGTGATCAGCCCGTTGAGCGGCTTCTTCGGACGGTAGCGTTTCAATAGCCCGAGGAACGACAGCCACTCGTCGTGGTCTTCTTCCTGGGTCGACCAGCGACCCGCGGTGTCCAGCACCACGGCCTCGTTGGTCAGCCACCAATCGCAGTTGCGCGTGCCGCCGAGGCCTTTCACTGCCGCTGCGCCACCGTGCGAGGTGTACGGAAAATTGAGGCCGGAGTTGCGCAGCGCCGTGCTCTTGCCCGCGCCCGGCGGTCCGATGATCGTGTACCAGGGCAGCAGATACAGTGCGTCGCGTCCGCGTGCGCCGAGCTTCGAGGTCTTCAAGGCGATCACTGCCTTGTCGAAATCGTCCTGCATGCGCTGGACTTCGATCTGCAGGTCGGGGCGGACGGCACCGACTTGGTGTTTGGCCTGCGCGGCCAGAGCTTTCTCGAGCCCGCGCGCGGCCGCCCCCGCGCGTACGCGTCGGTAAACGAGCGTGCCCACGGCACCGAGCACGATGAACGCCGTCAGTAAGCCGGGCAGCCACAGCGTGACCTTGGCCAGGATGGCGACGAGCCAACACAGCGCGACGAACAGTACGAGAAGCACCACCAGCGCAGCCGTGAGTAGCTTGATCAACATGCGTCGGTGCCTACGCTGCGCCCGTCAAGGACGCGAGCCGCTCGAAGAAGCGCCCAGCCTGATCGATCAAGCTGAGCTTCAGCCACACGTACAGCAGAACCGAAGCCACCGCCGCCACCACGGACAGCCACACCAAGAGCATGTTGCGCTGCGCGTCTGCGATCGGCTCATGCGGTCGTGGACCTTGCGGAGAAAGCGCAAGGTCGGTTGGAACGACTTTGGCGCGGACCAAGTCTTCGCGCACGCGCTCGGTGATATCGGCCAGCTCGACTTGCCCTCCGCGTACGCGGTATTGGCCGTGGAAACCGAAGAGCAGACACAGGTAATACACACGCAATACATCGAGGCGCTTTGAATCGCTGCGCACCTGCTCCAAGCGATGGAAAAACGCCTGGCCTGCCACGTTTTCGCCGAAGTAACGCAGCTGCAACAGCTTGGGGAGCCAAAAGTCGCGCAGCGGGCCGCCGCGCTGCAGCACGGTTTCGTCCGTCAAGGCCACGAGCGCGTAACGCATGTCGTCGACGTCTTGTTGCGCGAACCCGGCGCGCGTCGCCGCACGCATGCCTTGGTCGATGTACGTCGACAGCTGCTGATGAATCACCTCCGGCATCGGGGTCGAATCCGGATCCATGCGCTGGATTTGGGCCAGCGCATTGAAGGTCGCTTCGGTGATCTCCGTGACTCTGTCCATCGCTCGCGCGCTCAGGGCGCCGTGTTCGAGGTCCGGTTCGAGGTCCGGTTCGAGGTGCGAGCCGGCACGGCCATCAATTGAACGACGGTGCGTGCTGGGTCGAACAGCGGCGGCAGGTACACCGCGATGTTCTTTTCGCTGGCCACGTTGCGCCAGTACGGATTGTCGGTGGCAATGACGAAGTACACGAGGCCCGACTTGACTGGGATCTCGGGCGGCGGCCGGTACGTGACTTCCACGGGCGCGCCAGGTGTCGCGGCCGAGAGGATGCCGTTGATCTCGGAGAAGGACGCGATCTTGGACAGCCGCGGTACCTGTGTCGCCGTCGGCTGCTCGGGTAGATCGGTCTTGATGGCAAGCAGAAACCTGTCGCAGCTCCAGATTCGCTCTTCTTTGAGCTGGCTCATGTACATGCCGTCCGGGCGGCCATCGAGCGGAATCGTGATGCAGTGCTCGTCGATCGTGGCTTGCAGGAGAGCGGTCAAACGCGCCAGTAGCTCCTCGAACGTGGAGCGAAGATCCGTGTACACGAAGCGGGGGAAGTCGGTCGGATGGATGTCCGTCGAGAACGTAGTGAGCTGCCCCGCGAGCTGGCACAGCAAGATGTAACACTGGTGCGGCGAAACGTGCCCCGAGTCGACGATGTGAGTGAGCACGGGCAGGTACGTATTGATCGTGCTGAGCAGCAAGTAGCGCGTGATGTCTTTCGCGCCGAACTCGACCGTCGACTTGGTGGCTTCGCGCCGCGCTTCGGACAGCGACTTGTGTCGCTGCACCATGGTCGACAACAGACGCCGCAGGCCGGCGACCAGAAACACCGAGGAGTCCGTGCGCAAACACGGCGGGATGTACGGCTCTGAAACGACCAGCGCGCCGGCGTCGTCGCGCACGATCTCCGCCACCTTCATGCACACGAGCCCGTCGCGCGATTCGTCTCCGAACACGAGCACGGGCTTGCGCCGCGCATACACGACCTCGACGCTGCTACCGGAGCCGCTCACGTCGTGTACTTCGCGCTTGCCGTGCGTGTAGCGCACTGCTGCCGCGCTGTGCGCCGCGAAGTTGTCGACGCCCTCACGCTCGGGCGGCAGGCCCAGGTACACATCCAAGGTGTTCTGGGTGTGGGCGAAGTGTCCGGCGATCATGCGGCTGGGCGGCAGCTCGGCGTCGTTCGCATCGAACGCGAACACCGAGCCGTCAGGCAGGATGCCTTGGAACGCTGCTAGTTGGACCGACCCCGCAGCCAGTGCCTTCTTGTCGAGCTCCATCGACAGCACGCCCCAGTTGAAAGGGTTGAGCGCATCCAGGCGATCGCTCAGCAGCGATTCATGGAAATGGTCCTGCTGCTGCAGGTGTTGCGGCGTCATGAGCAGGCCCTCGGACCACACCACTTTTTGCGCTGCTCTCATGCGTTGTCTCCCTGACCTCCAGGTGTCCGTGCGACTATCGCCGCCCTGCGACTATTTGTCTTCGCCCCCGACCGTAGGCTTGGGTCGACTCGGGTCTTCTTGGAACGTGCGTAGGCGCCGGTGCCGCAGCTCGTCGGGTAGCTCGTCCGGTGCGTTGCCGGGCTCGGTGTTCGCGCAGCGCGTGTCACCTTCTTGGCAGCTGCGCCTCGGCAAGGCTGCGTAGTTGGTCGTGGACTCGACCCGGTAGTCTTCCAAGAACAAGCGCACACGCAAGTCTTGCAGCTTGGGCGCGGCTTTCTCGTCCTTCTTTTCCGCGCACGGATCACCCGTCATCGGGAATTCTTCGATCGTTCGCCAACTGGAGCCCACGGGGCTGCGGAAAATGGCGACCGCCACGAGATAGTCGGCCTGCTCACTGCGCGGGAAGCGCCTGACCACGATTTGCCCTGGATACAAGGTCAGCTCGTCTTGGGCGACCAAGGTGTCGGCGAGCGTGTCTTTGGCGTTCTCGAACATGTCATCGGCCGAGGACATTTGTATGCGGCTCAGATCCCGCGTTTGATACAAGCGCAACTGCGTCGGCAGTGACTGCCCGTCGGCGTCGCGGTTCACGCGATCGGAGGTCTCGACCTCCAGCTCCACGGCGCTGGGCACTCTGCAGCTCGGGACGTTGCCCGCGCAGGCCTGGCCAAGAAACGTCAGCAGCAGAGCGGCAGCGGCATGAGCGACGGGAGGAGGGGCGTCGGAGAAGAAGTGCCCGCTCGTCGCTCGAGTATTCATGCGTTTCGAATTCAAATCTGGACAGCCCGTAACCCAAAACTCGCCCCCGTACAATACGCGAGTGCTTTGCACAGCCATACGTCATGCGATATAGACGAATCCTCGCACGTCCGGGGGGACGGTTCCCAGCCCGCGCTTGCTCGACTCTCCAAACAGAAGGAAACGATCATGTCAGGACGCGTATATCT
This sequence comes from Sandaracinaceae bacterium, assembly GCA_017881055.1. Lineage (GTDB taxonomy): Bacteria > Myxococcota_A > Polyangia > Polyangiales > JAFGIB01 > JADGRF01. Next base: position 8,849 of record JADGRF010000087.1, on the reverse strand, counting down.
TCGGCTGAAGGCTAACGGTGAAGACGTCAAAGGCGAGAGTTCCGTTAACACGATTGGCGGAGAAGACGTGTCGCAGCTGATCGAGTGCGACTCCTACACGGAGGCCTGCAAGACGGCCCAAGAGGCGGGCTCGATGACGCCGACTGGCACGCGCCTGTACGAGCCGATCATCATTCGCAAGAGTGTCGACTCGTCGTCACCCCTGATCATGCGTGCGCTGACCGACACGGAGCCCTGCGAGGGCGTGTTCTTGTTCTTCCGCCCGGCCAAGGGTAGCGGCAAGCAAGAGAAGTTCTTCACCATCACGATCTCGGACGCACGCGTCTGCGCGGTCCGGCGCTTCTTGCCAGACGATGTTGCTCCGCCAGGCGCCACGGCCGCCGACGTGAGCGCCGCTGGCAAGCCGCCCATGGAAGAGGTCTCCTTCGTGTTCGGCAAGATCAGCTGGAAGCACGAAGTCGGCAAGACCGAGCACGATGACATGTGGCAGGAGCAGTGATTGAGCGCGTCCGTGCCAGGGTCGTCAGGGCGCGGACTGCTCAGTAGGCTCGGCACGGGTCAGCGCACGGCTGACCCCGTGCTGGCCATCATCGCCCACCTCACCGACTTGCTGAATTCGCACCAAGGCCAGTCGCACACGGTCCCGACGTTCGGAGTCCTCGACTTCAACGACATCGTGCACAATTTGCCCGACGCGGTGCGGCACCTGCAGCAATCGATCCGCGCCACGATCATCGATCACGAGCCCCGCCTGAGCAATGTCACGGTTCGTTTCGTGCCCATGGACGACCCGCTCACGCTCACCTTCGAAATCGTCGCCAGGCTCGCGACCGATCGCCAGAGCCTCGTGCGAATGCGGACCCAGGTTAGGCCCGGCGGCCAAGTAACGGTAGAGTAGCCGGCCAGATCAACCTGCGAAGCCGCGTGTTCAATCTCTATTACCAGGCTGAGCTCACGTACCTCCGCGAGCTCGGGAAAGAGTTCTCCGGTGCCAACCCGGAGCTCGCCGACCTGTTTTCACAAAAGGGCGGCGATCCCGATGTGGAGCGTTTGCTCGAGGGCTTCGCGTTCCTCACGGGCCGCATTCGCCAGCGCATCGACGACGCAGTCCCCGAGCTGATCGCCTCCGTCTCGCAGTTGCTCGTGCCTCACTATCTGCGGCCCCTGCCTGCGGCGTCAGTCGTTCAGTTCACGCCAAACCAGAATGCGTTGCGCACGCGACACCGCGTGCCCCAAGGTACGGAGCTTGGCGCGCGTCCGGTGCAGGGCAGCTCGTGTTTGTTTCGGACCACGACCGATCTCGACCTGCTCCCGCTTTCGCTCGAGCACGTCGATTTGGACAAGAGCTCGCCCAACGCGCCGCTCATGCGCGTGGGACTGCGCGCCTTCCACGAAGGTCTCTCGCCCGTGTTCGAAGAGCGCGGCGTCGGCTTCTACATCAACGCGCCGCTGCCGCAAGCGTCGATGCTCTTCCTGTGGTTTCTGCGGCACCTGCGCGGGCTGCGTTACCGCTCGAAAGATGGACGCGAACACCGGCTCGATCCGCGCTCGCTCGTGGCGACGGGGCTCGATCCTGCACACGGCGTCTTGCCGTGGCCGCGCTTGTCGCCCGAGGGGCCGCGCTTGCTGCAGGAGTACTTCATGCTGCCGCAGTCGATGTTCTTCGTCGAGCTCACCGGGCTCGACGCGGTGCCGGCAGCGCTGCGCAGCGAGCGCTTCGAGCTGCTCTTCGAGTTCGACCGGCCGCCGCCGCTGCCCGAGCGCATCGATACCGAACAACTCAAGCTGCACTGCGCGCCGGTCGTGAATCTTTGGAGCGCCAGCGCAGAGCCCGTCGCGCTCGATCCGCGCATGCGTGAGCACTTGCTGCGCGCTTCGAACGTCAATCCGCGTCACATGGACATCTACGACGTGACGCAGGTGGTGGGTGTGCGCGCCGAACGCCGCTCGCGCATTCAATACACACCGTTCTTCGATTTCGAGCACGCAGCGCTCGCACGCGAACGCCAAGCGTACTTCACCGTTCGTCGCGCGATCTCGCCCATCGATAGCGCCCTCGACACCTACTTGAGCGTCATCACGCCGCGCGATGTCCCGATTGAAATGGGCGACGAGACACTCTCCATCGATCTGCTTTGCACCAATCGCAACTTGCCCGCCGAGCTGCGCGTCGGCGACATCAACATTCCCACGTCGAGCTCGCCCACACTGGCCCGTTTCCGGAACGTGACGGGCGTCACCACCCCGGTGGCCCCACCCCTGGGCGGCGAGCTGCATTGGCGTTTGGTGGCACAGCTCGGCCTCAACCAGCGCTCGCTCGGGGATCCGGGTGCGTTGCGCAGCTTGGTGGCGCTGTACAACTTCCACGCGCCGAGCAAGCAGCAGGGTCGCGCCAACGAGATGCGTGCGGCAGCGGTGCGCGCGGTGGATATCTCACCCACGCGCCGCGTGATCGACGGCGTTGTGTTGCGCGGCATGCGCACGCGCGTGGAGCTCGACGAAGCAGGCTTCGCCGGCATCGGAGACGTATTCGCGTTCGGCTGCGCGCTCGACGCCTTGTTCGCGGCACAAGTACCGATCAATTCTTTCAACCAGCTCGTGCTCGTGCCGCACCCGAGCGCGATGGAGCTTGCATGGCCACCGAGGAACGGGAACCTACCGATCCTTTGAAGTGGATCGAAGCCCTGCTCGCGCAGGCGCATCGCACCGACTTCTTTGCGCTCGTGGCGTTGTTGGAGCGCTTGACGCCGTCAGCGGCACGCGTCGGCGGTGATGGTCCGCCGAATCGTGAGGCGTTGCGCTTTCGACACGATCCCTCGCTGGGTTTTTCCGCCGGTGACGTGAGCTCGGCGTCGCTCCTGCGCGTGCAACCTGACGACATCAGCGAGCGACCGCGCGACGTCGCGGAGATCACGACTACGTTTTTGGGTTTGACCGGTGCGGTGAGCCCATTGCCGCTGTACATCTCCGCCGAGGTCGCCACGCAGAATGCGGGTCAGAACATTCAGGCCAGCTTTCTCGATATTTTTCATCACCGGTTGCTCTCGCTCTTCTATCGGCTCGTCACGCGCTACGAATACGCACGCGAAGCCACGTCGATGCTCGACGACGTCTGGTCACGGCGCACGCTGACGCTCGCTGCTCCCGCGCTCGTCGATCGCGTTGCGGAGTCACTGATCCCGCGGCACAAGCTGCTCAAGCTCGCGCCGATCTTGACGCGTCGATCACGTAGCGCGCGCGATTTGGTGCTGGCACTCGAGGAAACGCTCGAGCTCGCGCCGGGGCAGGTGCAAGTGCAGCAGCTGATCGGCGGGTTCGTGCCGATCGACGAAGCGCAGCGCATGCGACTATCGACGCAGACCGCCGTGCTGGGACGCGATGCCGTGCTCGGCTCGCAGGCCTACGAGCGCGCATCGCGGTTCCGAATTCAACTTGGCCCGATGTCGGGCAGTGAGTATCCGCGCTATTCGGACAACGGCGATCGAATCGCCCTGGTGCGTGAAGTGGTCACGCTCTTGGTGCGTGAGCCGCTCGACTACGATCTCGAGTTGTTGCTGGGCGACGACGCCTTGCCCGGTTTTTCGATCTCGTCCCAAAAGGGTGCGCGGCTCGGTCGTGCCACTCGGCTGCGCTCGTCCGGTCGGCGTCAGAGCGTGTTGGTACGCAACGCCGGGCGCGTTCAGGCTCCGTGAGCTGTTACGATTGCAGGCGAAAGAACATACAAGGAGCATGGCCATGCGCGCAGATCCCAAAGCCCTCGTTCGACGCCTGACGCCGTCTGCCACGCGTCATCTGGAGCTGTCGGCGGGCAAAGCGGTCAGCGCCCAGCACTACGAGATCGACGTCGAGCACATGTTGCTCGCCATGCTCGCGGACGCCGATGGCGAGTGCGCGGCTGCGCTCAGGCACTTTCGGCAGCCGAGCGAGAAGATTCTGAACGCAGTCGAGCGGGCGCTGACCGAGCTGCGCGCCGGCAATCCGAAGCGCCCGGCCATCGCGCAGAACTTGTTTCAATGGCTCGAAGACGCCTGGCTGACCGCGTCACTCGAGCTCGGCGAGATCCGCCTGCGTAGTGCCGTGCTGCTGTATCAGACGCTGCTTCAGCCGGAGCGCTATCTCGGTGAAGGGCTTGCCGGTCTTTGGGAGCTCGACACGGCCGCCTTCAGGTTGTGGCTGGTCGAAAATGCCAGCGCGAGTCGCGAAGGCATCGAAGCCGCGCCGACCTGGGATGCGGGTGATGGCGGTGCGCATGGGAAAAACGGCGCGGCGCAGGCAGCAGGCGAGGGTGCCCTTGGCCGCTTCACGCACGATTTCACGCAAGCCGCGCGCGACGGCAAGATCGACCCGATCTTTGGTCGCCATCGCGAGATCCGTCAGATGGTCGACATCCTGAGCCGACGTCGAAAGAACAATCCGATCATCGTGGGCGAGCCGGGCGTCGGTAAGACGGCGTTGGTCGAGGGCCTCGCGCTGGAGATCATCGAAGGCACGGTTCCCGAGCACTTGCGCGACGTGCGCTTGTTGGCGCTCGACCTGGGTGCGTTGCAGGCGGGCGCAAGCGTCAAGGGTGAATTCGAAAGCCGGCTCAAGGCCGTGATCAACGAGGTCAAGGCCTCGCCCACTCCGATCATCGTGTTCATCGATGAGGCGCATACGCTGATCGGTGCCGGCGGTCCGCAAGGTGGCTCCGACGCGGCGAACTTGCTCAAGCCAGCGCTTGCGCGCGGTGAGCTGCGCACGATCGCAGCGACAACCTGGGCCGAATACAAGAAGTACTTCGAAAAAGACGCGGCGCTCGAACGACGTTTTCAAATGGTGAAGGTCGAGGAACCTTCGGAGCAAGACGCGGTGGTGATGATGCGCGGGCTGCGCGCCGTGTATGAAAAGGCGCATGGCGTGGCGATTCGTGAAGACGCGGTGATCGCCGCCGTCGCGCTCTCGCATCGCTACATCTCCGGCCGCCAGCTGCCGGACAAAGCGGTCGACCTGCTCGACACCGCGGCGGCGCGCGTACGCGTCGAACGCGCGGCAAAGCCGGAGGAGCTGGTGGGAGCCGCGCTCTCGCTTGCCGCGCTGCAGCGCCGTCGCGACGCTCAGTTGCGCGACCTGGACGACGGCGACGCCAGCTTGCGCGAGCCTTTGGCGCAAACTCTGACCGAAATCACCGCGCTCGAGACGAAGTGTCACACGCTGGAAGAACGCTGGAACAAAGAGCGGGCCGCGCTGGACCTCGTCATGGCCGCACGTCGCGCGATCGCAGAGGCCATCACGGCCGGCGCGAACGACACCAAGCTCAGTGAGCTACGCGCTCACGCGAAGGAGGCGTCGGATCAGCTTGCCGCCGTCGGCGGCGAGGAGCGGCTCTTGCACGTGGATGTGGATGCCGACGCGGTCGGTCGCACGGTGTCGTCGTGGACGGGCATCCCGGTCGGTCGCATGAAGCGTGACGCCGCCAAGACGGTGCTCGGCCTGGAGAGCGCGCTCAAGGCGCGCGTGGTCGGGCAAGACCACGCCATGCAGACGCTGTCCGACATCATTCGCATCTCACATGCAGGCATTCGCGAGCCGAACGCGCCGGTGGGCGTGTTGCTCTTCGTGGGGCCAAGCGGCGTTGGCAAGACCGAGACTGCGCTCGCACTGGCGGACGAGCTGTACGGCGGCGAGCGCTTCATGACCACGATCAACATGAGCGAGTTCCAGGAGAAGCACACGGTCTCGCGCCTGATCGGCTCGCCTCCCGGTTACGTAGGGTACGGTGAAGGCGGCTTGCTCACCGAAGCGGTGCGGCAGCGGCCCTACTCCGTCGTGCTGCTGGACGAGTGCGAAAAGGCCGATCTCGAGGTGATGAACCTGTTCTATCAGGTGTTCGACAAAGGCTCGTTGACCGACGGTGAAGGTCGAGCGATCGACTTCCGCAACACGTTGATCATCCTGACGTCAAATCTCGCCTCGGATCGCGTCATGCAATGCTTCGAAGATGGCAAGCGGCCCACGGCAGAAGCCGTCACCGCCGCGATTCGGCCGGCGCTCAGCAAGCACTTCCAGCCGGCGCTGCTCGCGCGCATGTCGATCGTCCCGTATGCGCCGATCGCCGCGGATGCGATGGCGGGCATCACGGAGCTGAAGCTCGGCAAGCTCGCCCGGCGCATCGAGGCAACCCACGGCTTGCGCACCAAGTTCGGGCCGGCGTTGATCGCCAGCATCGCTCAGCGTTGCACGGAGGCAGAGACCGGCGCTCGCAATATCGATCACATTCTGCGCGGCTCGTTGATGCCCGCCATGGCCTCGGCGCTGCTCTCGCGCATGGAGGAGCTCGACGCCCTGCGCGCCCTCGACGTCTCGCTCACTCCGTTGGGTGAATGGACGTTCAGTTTTTCGTGACCGTCCCGTCGCGGAAATCGCGGGAAGGGCCCGTGGCGCGCTAGACTCGGGCGCTCGCACGCCCCTCCTATGCTGCCTCTCGTCATTCAGATCGAGCGAACCGAAGAGCATAAGGCGGATACCTGCGCGTTTCTGCAATCGCCGGTTCGAATCGGTCGCAACCCTCTGAACGATCTCCAGCTCGACGAGAGCTTCGTATCGCAGTGGCATGGCGTGATTCGCTTTGGCGAGAACCAGACCGCGTATCTCGATCTGGGCTCGACCAATCCAACGTTGCTCGACGGTCAGCCGATCAGTCGCAACGTCGAGATCCCTATCACGGAAACCTCGGACCTACGCATCGGCTCGCTGCGCTTGCACCTGCTCCGCGTGTCCGCTCCGCCTGAGCTCTTCGGCGTGCGGCGCAAGACGGCGTTCGCGCGCACGGGAAGCTCGAGCGACGGCGCCGTGGCAAAGACCATGTTCTTACAGCCGGAAGCGCTGTCGGCGATGATCAGCGGTCTGGCGTCGAAGCGGCTTGCCGGCATGCCGAGCGAGCCGGCACCGAAAGCCGCGCCCGCGCCGGCTTCGCTGCAGGAGGCCTACCGGCACTATCGCAGCGGTTTTTCACAGGTACTCTCGGGCGTGCGCGCAGAGCTCGAGCACTCGATCGGAGATGAGCGTTCTGCGCGTGTGGATGCGTTGCTCCGCGAGTTTCCCGAGATCAGTCACGAGGCCGAGCTGCGTTCGTTGCTCGATCACATGGGCGTCAGTCCGCTGCGCACCGGCGTGCCGGAGATGGCGGACTGGCTAAATCGCTTGACCGACGGTCTGTTTCCGCCGCCTGGCGTGCCGATCAACGTGGCGCTTGCCATGGAGCGAATCGGCGAAGTGCTCGAGGTCTTCAGCACGTCGTTCGTCGAGATGCGCAAAGGCCATTCGCAGTTTTGCGAGGAGATGTCCCTCGAGAAGCTCGAGGTCGATTCTCTCCTGCACACCACCGAAAATCCCAGCGCGCTGCTGGCATACCTGCTCAACCCGGGCAAGGAGGGCAGCGTGAAGGTGACCGAACTGTCACGCGCGCTCGCGGACTTCGCCGTGCATCAAGTTGCGCTGGTCAGCGCAGTCGTTCAAGGCGCGCGCGACTTGCTCGACGAGATCTCGCCCCAAGCGTTCGAGAGCGGCGGAGCCACGGAAAGGCCAGGCTTCTTTGGCAAGTTGTTTGCGAAAGACAAGAACGCGCTGTGGGAGCGCTATGTCGGCGTGTTCGGAGAAGCCGTGGACGAAGATCGATTCACGCGAAAGTTGTTTGGCCGCGGCTTCGCACGGAAGTACTACGCGATTACCGGTGGTCGGCGCTCGTTGCCACCACCGCAAAGCGAGCGGTGAGCAAGTGAGCACGCGAGCGGGAATGTCACGAAGGCTGCGAGGGCTCCGGCTCGGGAGCACCGCGATCAGCCTCGTGCTGGCGGCGTGCGGCGGCACCGCAAAGCCCGTGGCGACGCCCCCCCTGTGCGAGATGCCGCTGCCGATGGAAGGCGGCGCGCCGCGCCCGATGCGTGCGGGTGATTGGATGCGGCTTCTGCTGGTCGGTGATTCGCGCCACGACGGCGTGTTCGCGCTGACGACTTGCACCGGCGAACGCATCGAGCACACGCCCTTGCCCGCCGATTGCGAGGTGCAGACGCCGGATCCGGGCGTGGCCGAACCCGTTGCGCTGACCGAGGCCTCGGTCGTGGAGCGCTTGCTTCCCGACAATCGCCGGTTGATCTGGATCATGACGCACCGCTTTCCGAACGGCGACGGCTTTGGTCCGATCGCTGCAGTGGTCGTGGGCAAGCGCACCGCGTACGTTGGCTCGCTTGGCTTTCTGCGCTTGCGACCGACGCGCGTGGACCTCAGCTTGTGGAACATTGGCCCCAAGTCCGTGCTGGTCGGTGAGGGCGAGAGCTGCACCGACCCCAAGCAAGTCACGACCTGCCGCCGCGCGGCCAATCTTCTGGTGTATGACAAGGGTCGCTTTCACGCGCCGCCGATTCGGCGCACGGACTCGGGCGAATGCATCGACGCGCCGTGGGTCGAATACAAGCGCGAAGCGGATCTCACGCTGGAAAATGGCTGGAATCGGCACATGAAGATCGTGGCCACGCTCGGGCACGATCAGCGCTACGTCGTGATCACCGAGCAGGTCGAGGTTGCGGACACCGATCCCGAGCATCCCGACATTCCGCCGCGCGATCTACGGCGCATCGACACGGAGCGCTTCGTGCACGTGGAAGGCCCGCGCTTCTACACGCGACAACCGCCGCTATGGCCGCGCATCATCCCGACCGAAGGCAAGACCCAGGTGCGCGACCTGCACTGACGCCGCCCGTTCAACCTGCGTCGGTGAACATGCCTTTCGGATCGGTCGCTTGGCCGCGTACGTGGTACTCCCAGTGCACGTGCACGCCTCTGGCCAAACCGGTGTCGCCAACTTCGCCGACGAC